>JAEWZA010000316.1 GCA_023395575.1 Bacillota bacterium | reverse complement strand
GCTTACAGCTATGAATACTGGACACGATGGCTCTCTCTCCACTGGTCATGCAAATTCTACAGCAGATATGCTGTCAAGACTTGAGACAATGATACTGAGTTGGTCGACATTGCCCATTGAAGCAGTTAGAAAACAAATAGCGTCCGCAATTGACATAGTTATTTTTCTTTCAAGGCTTAGGGATAAATCAAGAAGAACAATTGAAATATCAGAAATTATAGGTATAGAAAACAATCAAATAAAACTAAATCCCATTTTTGTTTTTGAGGAAGCCTCTCCATCTGGTTCTGATTCGTCTAATTCTGTAATTGGTTCTTTAAAAAGGACTAATAATCCATTATTCAACAAATCTAAATTAATAAATTCTGGGATATACCCACAAAAAGAAATAAGTGTATGAAACAGGAGGAATACTTTTGGTTGATTATGATTCATATGTTATGAGCATAAAGATGAAGCTTATATATTCCTTTATGGCAGCTATTTTCATTTTTGCAGTTTCTTATTTATTCTATAGAAATATATTGTTTTCTACAATTGTATGTCCATTTGGAATTATGTATTTGAAAGTAAAGCAGAAGCAAATAATTACAAAAAGGAGAAAGGAACTTAATTTGCAGTTCAAAGATTTACTAATATCGCTAGCAGCTTCATTAAGTGCAGGAAGAGCATTAGAAAATGCTTTTGAAAGTGCACTTGAGGACTTGTTTGTACTTTATCCTAGTGAGGAAGCTTATATTATTAAAGAAACAAAAGTTATAATACACAAGCTATCCTATAATATTACAGTTGAAGAGGCAATAGTTGATTTTGCAAAAAGGTCAGATATTGAGGATATTATGAACTTTGCTGATGTAATTTCAATATGCAAAAGGACTGGCGGAAATCTAATAGATGCATTAAAGAATTCTGCTGCAATAATTAGTGACAAAATTGAAATGAAGCAGGAGATAGATACAGTGCTGTCAGCTAGGAAGTTTGAACAGAAAATATTAAATTTTATACCAATTGGTATGGTTTTAATTCTGTCAATAACAGCTTCAGAATATATAGAACCTGTATTTTCAACATTTCAAGGAAGAGTAGCTATGACAGTATCCTTGATATTGCTTACAGTGTCATTTTGTATATCCAATAAAATTATGAATATAAAAATGTGAGGAAGCATGTTAATAATATATATATTCACGACATTAGTAATACTATTATTGCTAGCCATATTTTGCACAATTTTATATCAACATGGCTCATCTTACACAGAACATGTTGAAGCACTGAATCAGAGGGATTTTAAGCTAAAAGCATTTGTGCCCGTTGGGCTTTATATTCTAGATAAGTATAGTTATTCTTATAATTCAAATTATGACAGAAGCATCCTCAATACAATAAGTGAAGTATATGGACAAGAGTATTCTGTATTTTATATTAGAATATTTCATGCAAACAAAGTTGTATTAGTATTATTAGGGGCAATTTGTGAACTGTTAGCTGGTGTATTCTCTCAATTTCAAGGTGTATTACTGGTGTATTTACTTCTTTTTTTTAGTGTGCTAATAATATCAGATGATTTAAAACTAAAAAATAGACTCAAAAAAAGAAGGTTAGAGATACAATTAGAATTCCCAAATTTTATAAATAAGCTAACGCTATTAATTAATGCAGGAATGACAATGTCAAAAGCATGGGAAAAAATATCTGCAGATTGTAGCAAAATGGGAGACTTCTATGCAGAAGTAAATAAAACAGCTATTGATATAAAATCTGGAAAAAGTGAAGCAGAAGCCTTTAGCCAATTTGCTAAAAGAGTTAAAACACCTGAAATATCTAGACTTATGTCAACTATAGTTCAAAGTACGAAAAGAGGTGGAAATGACCTTGTATTATCCTTGAGACTTCTGTCAAATGAATGTTGGGAAATGCGCAAAAATGCTATAAAAAGACTTGGAGAGGAAGCTTCAACAAAGCTGTTAATTCCGATGATGATTATGTTCTTTGCAATCATTATCATAGTTATAACACCAGCAATCATTTCTATGCAAGGAATTTAAAGACTATTTGATTAAAATAAATAACAGGAGGCATTATATGTTTTGTATTGTAAAAAGGTTTATTACCGAAGAGGATGGAATGGGAACAGTTGAAGTAATTATTATTATTGCAGTTCTTGTAGGAGTGGCTTTGTTATTTAGAAATCAGCTAATAAGATTTGTAAATAGTATAATAGAGAATCTTTTTCCTGATGGAAGCCAGCTTGAAAATAATACTGGAACGCAAATAAAGCTTAAGGAAAAAGACTAAAATCGAAAGTAGTGTGAGAAATAAGGGTATGCAATAAGGAGAATAAAAATGTCCTGGGTATCGAAGAATTCAAAATTGCTTATTAATAAAAAAGGCAGCTTTACAGTAGAAGCATCTATTGTTTTTTCAGTTGTATTTTTGCTGGTTGCCGCTTTGGTTTATATTTTTATTATAATGTATCAATATGCATTTCTTCAAAGTACTGCAAATAAAGCGTCAAATTTTGGAGGGTATTATTATTCAGAGAAATATGTCACAGATTACAATTCAAAGCTAACTTCTGATTTATATTGGAGGATACTTGATACAAAAGCTCAACTTAAAAAGGATGAGCTAAATAAATATATATCTAACAGCCTTGAGAAGTCACTTGTTGATTTAGTTATATATTCTGATAATTCACTATCGCATAAGTTCTTATTGAATCAGCTTAATATTAGAATAGAGACTCAGTATCCTCTTCCCATTGGCAATATGTTTGAAAAAATTGGGTTGCCATCAACATTAAAAATGAGAGCTGAAGCAAATTCTAATATCTATGATAATGCAGAGTTTGTGAGAAATTTAGATATTGTAACTGATATAAAAAAGTGTATTTCAAATAGTGATAATAAATGGATTGGCAAGGATTCTAAGGTAAATGATGTTTTAGAGAAGTTGCTAAAGCATTAATGAGATAAGGTGGTTTTTAATTTGAAATCAAAAAATAACAAGGGGGCAATAACAGTTTTTATCAGCATAGTGCTGTCAGCTGTTTTGTTAGTTGTAGGTGTTTTCACAGATGCTGCAAGGATTAATTTAGCACATTCTCATATATTAAGAGCAAACAAAACTGCTATTGCTTCTATATTGGCTTGCTATAATAACCAATTAAAGGATGAATATGGTCTTTTTGGAGTGCTTCAAGATAATGATACAATGCAGGAAGGCTATGAGTATTACTTGTCTAAGAACTTAAACATTTATGACAAAAAGGATTTCTTATATGATTTTAATATTGAACAAATAAATATTATTAGCCAGTGCAATTTAGAAAATAGAGCTCTTTTTGAAAAACAAATTTTAGAGTTTATGAAATATCGTGCACCTTTTGAATTAGCTGTTGATTTATTATCTAAGATTAATGGTATGAAAAGCATTTCAAGCAGTGCTAAAGTGTGTAAAAGAATGGTTGATACAGACAAGAAAGCCAGTGAAATAGGTGGATTACAAAATTCTCTTGAAGCTATAACAAAGAAAATAAGTGAAATGGGAATAACTACAAAAATAAAAGAGCTAAAAGAAAGTTTTTTAATCCAAAATGAAAAATACCAAGAATACATAGAAAAAATAAATTCAATCCAGGAATTGCTTTCATCTGAAGCAGATGATAAGAAAAAAGACGAGCTATCAGAAAGTATTAGAAGTTTAAGAAATGAGCTTAGTAGTATTATGAACATAAAACAAGATATAAAAAGCAACATTCTTGAAGTGTTAAATCAGTACAAAAGTATAAATATTGAAGCTATAGAAAATGCAAATAATATTTCTTTAAAAAAGAGCAATTTATTAAATGTAATACAAGAAGAACTAGATTATATAAAAAAAACAGAAGATGGAATAGAAGAAATACAGAATTATTATGAAAATGATTTGTCAAATATAAAAAGCCTAATTGATGAAGATACCTGCGAAAAAATTATCGGTAGTCTTAATAGTAATATAACGGAATGCATGAGTATAGCAACGAAAGCTAATAATGATGAGGCAAGTTTTCTATCAGAATTAGACATGCTTTCAGAATCCAATATCAATTACCTATTTAATAAATCGAAACCTGCAAAGTCAGATGATGAAGACAATAGAGACGGGATTGAGAAAGCTTTAAATAATGCTCTTTGCATAAAAGGTGAAGGTAGTGTTATCAAAAGCAACTTACTGGAGCAGCTACCTTCTAGAAAAGCAAAAATAGGTGAGGAGCCTGATATTAATAAATTTGATAGCATGAGCTTGAGTACGGATGATAGCATAAATGCCTATTTGGATAGCTTATCGGCAAATAGTAGTACAATAAGTAATTCAAGCTGGATAAACAATTTTGGGAATATAGGTCAAATAGCTTCACAGGTATTTGAAGATATATATATTAACGAATATATAATGGGCATATTTAAGCATGGTGTTCCTCTGTTAAAAGGTGAAGAGGATAGTGCTGCCTATAATCTACGATCAGAAGATAAAACTGAAAGAGATGGTTATTTTGCTAATTTTGAAGTTGAGTATATTATTAATGGAAATAAAAAGGAAGAAACTAATTCACTAATGCTAAAGTCTGAAATATTAGCATTAAGACTAATAGCAAATGCCATACATATTTACACAGATAGCTCGAAAATGAGTAGAATAACAAGTCTTGCAGCTGGACTAAGTGCTTGGAATGCAGGACTGTCAACACCTCTTCTTCAAACAATGATATTATTCTCATGGGCTATGGCAGAATCAATATATGATGTGGAGCAGTTAACCAAGGGCGAAAAAATACCATTAATTAAAGCACATGAGCAATGGAAAACTGATATTTCAGGTGCTGTATACAATAAAACAGAGATGAACATTAATAATAGTTCTTTATCTCTAAGTTACCACGATTATTTAAAAATATTCCTTCTATTGATGGATAAAGATAAAAAAATAGCTAGAATACAGGACTTAGTGCAGCTTAATATGGGTTTATCAAATTCAGGTTTTTTGCTAGAGGACTGTAAAATAATGTTAAAGTCAAACACAAATATATCTATAAAAAATCTATTTATTTCAATACCCTCCTATTCATCTAAGTTGAGAAGTACTATATCAAGAACCTATATAAGCGAGGATATATGCATTGGTTACTATTAATACAAAAAATATTACAAGACTTAAAGCTAGAATTGCCAAAATGCAGAATTGTAGAGGCTCAATTACAGTAGAGGCTGCAATTTTAATACCTATTTTTATAGCAGCAATTATGACCTTTGTATTTATTATAAAAGTTTATTATGTACATGAAATTGTTCAACAGGCTATAACATCAGCGTGTGAAGAAATGAGCTTGTATAGCTTACTTTATTATGAGACAAATGTTGATGAACTAATAAGCAGTTTAGAGAAATTTACAAGTTCACAAGAGGCAGACAATGCTCTAGGAAATACTTGGATAGCTCCGATAATTGAGCAGTTAGGCAAGGATGCAAGTGATTATGTAAGAGCTCAGGTGGTTTTAGTACCAATATCAAAAATTTTAGTTAAAAAGAATTTGGAAGTCAGTTACTTTGACAATGTTGACAATAGATTGAGATTGTTAAATCTGAAGGATGGTTTTGAAGGAATAGATTTTTCAAGCAGTAGGATGCTAGCTGATGATAAGAGTATAGACATAATAATTTGTTATGAAATGTCTTTTCCGTTTTTAAAAGAATTTATACCTAAAATAAGAATAACACAAATGGCTTCAAGCTATGTTTGGGCAGGGGAAGCTGGTATCAAAAATGCTGCAGAAGAGGCAGAAGCTACTTGTGTATGGAATATGAGCAATATAAATCGTGGCAGAGAAATCAGAAAGCTGCAGGGAGCAAATCTCCCATTTAATTTTCCTACAATAGCCATATTTGAAAATGGAACTGCAACAAGTATAAAAAGCTTAAATATAGATGAAGTATATTACAAAAATGCAAATAATCTAAAAAAGAAGGTACTGCAGTATATTAATAAGCTTGAAGAATTTGAAGGAGGTGAAAGTGGTGGAACAACAATTGAAAGATGGCAGGTATATAAAAAAGAACTGCGACTGATTATTCCAGAAACTGAACTTATGGCAAATCAGCAGCAAACAATAAATGAGTGCATACAAGTGGCAAGGACAAAGGGAATCGACTTAGTAATAATTAAGGCTTATGGCAAACAGCAAGACAAACAGACTGTACCTCAAAGTGAAAATTAAATGTAGTTAAACCCAAAATTATATTGCTAACTAACTCAACCTTCCATTGATAAGTTAAACACCTACAATTAAGCTAAGAAAATTGAAAACGGTAAATTTTATAGTTGTTATATTCACTCAAAAGAGGGATTTGACAGTTTGGAGGCGGAGACAAATAATTTTTGCAGATAAAAGAATGAAAAGAATAGGTGTGCCTTTGGCATTATGTTTAATAATTTGGATAGTAGCTGTATTGTATGGACTTATATATATAAAAGCTATATTAGACACTATTGTTTTTGTAGCTTTAGTCACTATTCAGTTGGTGGCTTCTATAAATGATTTATATAGCAAAGCTATACCATTAAAGCTAATATTTATAGGAATATTTATGGGTTATGCAGTTTTTTTATGGCTCTCAAATGCTGATGTTTTTAGAAATCACATATTAGGAGGTGTAGCTGCATTTTTAATAATGGCACTTTTAATAGTACTATCAAAAAGTCAGATTGGAGGAGGAGACTTGTGGCTGATGACATTGACAGGTTTCTTTACTGGAATTTATTCATGCTTCAGTATCTTGTTTGTTTCCATAATATTAGCAGGAATATATTCATTACTGCTATTACTTGTTAAAAAGGCTGATAGAAGAACGGAAATTCCCTTTGCTCCATTTATAATGATTGCTACAGTAATTTTAATGTTAAGTACTGGTTTGTAATAACTTGTGCCTACATTAGAAAGCTGAGTTAATTCGTTGTGCTAAATTATTTTGAAATGAAGTTTGCAGGTAAACGGCTTATTACTTATTCAAGAGTACAACAAAAATAAAAGGGATATCTGGTTAAAGATATTTGTTTGGTTTGTCGGTAACACAAATCGTCGAGTTAATAAACTATATTATGTTGCTTAAAAGTAACAAGTAATTTAAATAGAAAGGTAAATTAATATTATGTATAGTTTTAAAAATGACTTTAAGATTTTATATGAAAATGATTCTACATCAAACTACCTAGTTTTAAAAACCAGTATTTATAAAGAACCATTTAATTATCAAGCACAGATG
>JAEWZA010000166.1 GCA_023395575.1 Bacillota bacterium | reverse complement strand
GTTGAACACCAATAGACTGAGTTTGTAAATTAACTTGTTTATTTTATTCTATAAGAAATAATAAAGTTTGGCTTGTCTACTTTTGCGATTTATTACTCAAATTTTGCCGAAAAATAAATGGGGATTATTATTATAGCCATAAGTTGGAATAAGTTATTGAGAGTGTGTTATTGATGGATAATAGCGTGTTAAATTTAAGTAGTTTGTTTTTTAAGTTGGTTTTGATTTAATTATAGCAACTTTAGTACTTTTGCAACGAAATAAAAGACCTTGTTCCGCCACTATTTGGAACAAAGTCTTTTTCTAAACATACTAATAAACATAAATTTTAGTTTATCGCTCTACCCAACTATTGACATAGAACCTAAATTGTCAAAGCTGAATTTAGAATATGTATTATCTAACCCTTTTTTAATATGGTTTGCTTATTTAATATTGGGTAAACATTCTAAATTAAATTTTGATGATTCAGAGGAGTATTCTATATCATCAAGCATGCCATTAAAGTAGTTCTCATATGCAGCAAAATCAAAATAACCATGACCGCTTAAGCAGAATAAAATGACTTTTTCTTCGCCGGCTTCTTTTGCTAATAGAGCCTCGTCTATAGCAGCACGAATGGCATGAGATGATTCGGGAGCTGGGACTATTCCCTCAGCTTTTGCGAAAGCTACAGCAGCATCAAATACCACTTTTTGACCATATGCTTTAGCTTCTATAATACCATCGTGATACAGTTGACTTACAATAGCTGAATCGCCATGATACCTTAATCCACCTGCATGTATTCCAGATGGAACAAAATCGTGACCAAGAGTATACATTTTCGCAATTGGTGCGATTTTTGCAACATCACCGTAATCATATGCAAATATACCTTTTGTAAGTGTAGGACAAGCAGTGGGCTCTACAGCAACTGCCCTGACTTTTTGACCGTTAAACTTATCTTGTAAAAATGGAAATGAAATACCAGAGAAATTTGTTCCCCCACCACAGCAAGCAAAAATAACATCAGGATATTCATCAATCATTTCCATTTGTTTTTTAGCTTCTATACCGATAATTGTCTGATGCAAGCATACATGATTTAAAACACTGCCTAGTGCATAATTTGTATCTGCATGGGTTGCAGCATCTTCAACTGCTTCACTTATTGCGATTCCCAGACTTCCAGTACAATTAGGATCTTTTTCTAAAATACTTCTGCCGCTATTAGTCAAATTACTTGGGCTTGCGACAACGCTTGCTCCAAAAGTTTTCATAAAGGAACGTCTATAGGGTTTTTGTTGATAACTGACATTTACCATATATACAGAGCATTCAAGACCAAATTGGCTGGTAGCGAGACTTAGAGCGCTACCCCATTGTCCAGCGCCAGTTTCTGTTGCAAGTCTCTTAATACCAGCAATCTTATTATAATATGCTTGTGGAATAGCTGAATTTAGCTTATGACTCCCTGTGGCATTTGTTCCCTCATATTTGTAATAAATACGTGCAGGAGTATCAAGCTGTTTTTCAAGATTTTTTGCTCGGTAAAGAGGGCTTGGCCTGAATTGACGATACATTTCACGAACTTCTTTTGGTATATCAATATAACGCTCGGTAGACATTTCTTGTTTAATTAATTCATCAGGGAAAATAGCTTTCATGTCTTCAGCCTGAATAATATCAAGTGTTGCTGGATTACGATATGCAGCTGGTTTGTTTGGCATATCTGCAACGACATTGTACCATTGCTTTGGAATTTCACTTTCAGGTAAAATTACTTTTGTAATCTCATCTCGTCTCATAATAGATCATCTCTCCTCAACTATAAACTATTTTTGTTGGTTAACAAAATTAATACTAAATTTCAAATGAATAGTTAATCAATTACATTTCTAGTTATCTAACTGCAAAAATATTAACACTAATATAATTCTAGGAATATATTTGTTTTTTAATTAAAAATGTAAGCACTAGACTAAAAATTTAACCGATAGCTAATAAAATATCCTTAATTATTATTTTATTTGAATTGTAGATAAAGTCAACTAATATTTATTTAAATTCACGTTATTCTAATTGTTTTATGAACCATTCTTCACCCACAAATTTAAACAAATATCTTTAACCAAGTATCCCATTTATCTAAGTTATACTCGCGTACAAGTATAAGCTAAGGGTAAATATAATTCTGGCTTACTTGTACTTCCGTACAAATTTATCTAAATGGATTTCTTCTAAGATATTGCATAATTTTTCACGTATAGCATATTTGATTTTTCATGTAGGAAAGTTAAGGTATTTTATTATTTATCGTATAAGTAAGTATAAAATATAATCTAATATAATATAGATTATATTATTAAACTTTTTCCATTCATGCTAGTATTCATGTATCTTTACATTATTCATCAAGCTCTAAGTGTTTGCTGAATAATCGACACGATTTCGGTTTTAGCACACTATAGACCATAGGAGGGAATAATATTGAAAAATTACTTTTTTACTTACATAGATAATATTCCTAAAGAACTTCATAGTGAATTATTCACGGTTCAGCATTTTTTATCAATTGGTATGATTATCTGTGTATGGATAATTCTAATTTTAATTTACAAAGATAAAAGTATTAAAGTAAAGTGGAGGTTTATGGCAATAACCAGCTTTTTACTGCCATTGCTTGAGGTGGCTTTGATGATTTGGTACAAGAGTGTTGGACAGTTCTCATTTGGTTATGCACTTCCATTACATCTATGCAGCTTAATGTGTATAATTATGCCTGTAACAGTTTTTACTAGAAATAATTTGCTCATGGAATACGCATATGCAATGGGCATAGCACCATCACTAATGACCCTTTTTACTCCAGACGTATATTATTATCCAACTTTTTCATTTATATATATTGAAACAATGCTTGTACACGGTATTATCTGTTTTATTCCTATATTTTTTATACTTGGCTTAGGGTTTAGGCCTAATATCCGCAATCTACCTAAAACAATAGCTATACTATTTGGCTTGGCAGTAATGATAATACCTGTCAATCATATAACAGATGGCAATTACTTTTTCTTAAGATATCCTGCATCAGGATCAATTATGGAGTACTTCGCAAATATAGTAGGTAGTCCGGGATACCTTATTCCAGTATTTTTGGTGGGTTGTATACTTTGGCTTCTAATGTATCTGCCATTTGTTATAATTGAACAAAGGCAAAAATGTAGAAAGCCAATATATTTGACTCAAAAAAGCATCAAAAGGAGCAAATTTAGCATATAATGGATATATTAACTTAACTTTTCATTTGGATTTACATAATTAATGTTTTCTTAATCAGATGTTAATTATCATGTAACAAATATCTGATATAATGAGCATGAATAAAAAGGTCAGTTATTATTAGAAAGATAATTTGGTTAGAAGAATAAGTCTACTAATTATGATTAAAACAGCTAACAAGCCAGGTTGTAAAATGAATAATTTAACCTTAATTGAATTGATGAAAGGAGGAAGGTACATGTATAAGTTTAAAACAATTAGATGCAGAAACTGCGGTTCTGTTGTATACAATCTGCCAGTAAATGAAATTAAGAAATTGAAGTTTACTAATATAAGATGCGAAGATTGTATAGAACATAGGGTTTGTGAAAAATCTGAAATTAAAAAAGTAGTATAGAATAAAAAGTACTAGAATAATTAAAGCTGCTAAACAATTAAAGCAAGATGAAGAAGCTGAAAGATACAAGTTAAAATTTGATGTCCAGAAGTAAAACAATCGCTTATTATAGGCGCTTTTTTTATGTTCTTTTTTGGGTTTTTATGTGATAATAATTTGTACGCTTATAACGAGTAATATTAGTTAAGAAATTGCTAAAGAGAATTAAGCATTTACCTAATTCTCTTTAAAGGTTTTATAGCAGGACCTTCAATTACATTTCCCTTGTAATCAAACCTTGAGGCATGGCATGGACAGTCCCATGTTTTTTCGGCGGAGTTCCAACGAAGTTCACAGCCTAGATGTGTACAGGTTGTATCAACAACATATATACAGCCATCTATGTCACGATATGCACCAGCTTTTTCTCCATCCATTTTAACAGGTTTTCCTTCTTCTAATTCCAAACTAAATTCTTCTGGTAATGATTTAGTCTTTCCCTCAATTAGATTTTCCACAACATTAAGGTTTTGCACATAAAAGTTCTTAGACAATAAAGGCTTAAGTCTATTTGGTGCAAAGATATACTCATAAGGGCTACTTCCGGATAGGATTAAATCTCTGATAATCATAGCTGCCGAAGTACTACTGGTCATACCCCATTTTGCAAAGCCTGTGGCAACAAATATATCTTTCTTTGCAGAAGTGATATTTCCTATATAGGGGATATCATCCATGACGGTATAGTCCTGGGCTGACCAACGATAGGGAATATCAGCAGCAGAAAATGTATTTTTGGCATACACTATCAAGTTTTTATAATGTTCATTTTCTTTATCATCTTGTCCTGTTTTATGATGCTCTCCACCAATTAAAATGAGCTGCTCATCGTTTTCAATTGGTTGATATCTCAACGATCTGGTAGGCTGCTCATAAGATATATACATACCTCCCGGGAATTTATTGGGTGATTTTGCAGCAACCACATAGGAGCGTTCACCATACATTTTTGTTGCATATAGTCCCCATCCGTCATAAAATGGGAACTGCGTTGTTATAATTACTTTATTTGATGAGATGCTGAAGCCACCTTTTATTGAGGTAACACAATTATCACCATGATGTATATCTAGAGCAGTTGTATTTTCAAATATTTGGCCACCTTTTTTTACAAAAATATCAGCTAATGCAAGCAAGTATTTTCTTGGATGAAATTGAGCTTGATTATCAAAGCAAATAGCACCTTCAATTTCTAATGAAAGTGGTAAGCTGGATTTATAGGAGGCAGGCAAGCCTATAGAAATGGCTGCATTTACCTCTTCTTCAATTTTTGAAATATATTTTTCATCTTGAGTGAATACATAGTTGGGTTGCCTGCTAAAATCACATTTTATATTATTTTCAGTGATTATTTCATCTATTACAGAAATAGCTTTTTCATTTATTTCGCCATATATGTGAGCACCCTCGTTGCCAATTTGTTTTATTAGTTTTGCATATTTTAAATCATGTAAGGAAGTAATTTTAGCAGTAGTATGTCCGGTAGCAGCTGCTGCAATTCTATTAGTGTCAACAATAACAACATTAAAGCCCTCCTTTTGAAGGAGATAAGCCGTAGTTATACCTGTAATACCTCCTCCAACTATCAGTATATTGGTTTCTATATTACTTCCAAGTTGAGGATAGTTTGTTTTTGGTGTGGAAGCTATCCAAAAAGATTCTGGAGCTTTGATAAAAGTTTTTTCTACTAAATTTTGTGGCATACATTGTCTCCTTATTGCAGGTATTTGGCAACAAACCATTAATTAATGATGCTCCTGCTACCTTTAAATTTTTGTGCGAAATGAATAACAACTTTATTATTTCCAGGAAATAAAAAAATATTTATACGAAATAGAGGCTATCCCCAATATGCTTTTTACATATTTGAGATAGCCTCTATTCTATTTGAAGAATTAATTTTATGCTTTTAGTAGCTGATAAAAGGTTTCGCTTTGCATTTTGAATTCATCTGAGATTGAACGACCTTCTTCAAGCACAGATAAGGCTTCTTTATTTCTTCCGTTTTCACATAAAATAACAGCTAGATCATGGAAAGGATCAGTGAATTTTCTGTCAGATAAATCAATAGCCTTCTTGAGGTATGAGATACCATTATCAATATCGCCAAGCTTTGCGATAGCTAGTCCATACCCCTTATTTATATATGGATCTAACGGATACTTTTCAATTAGTTTTTTATTTACTTCATAAGACTGTTGATAGTTTTCAAGCATAAAAGAAACATATCCGTATAATTTTAATGCTTCTTCATTATCGGGTTCTGCCAGTAGTAATTTGGATAATAGAAGCTCTGCCAGTTGATTGCTGTTGCTATCAGCAAATTTCTTTGCTTTTTCAAGCATTGTCTGAGTATCAGAAAGCCTTTCAAATTGGGCTTCTGCTTTTTTTATAGCATAATTATATGAGCAGTAAGTATTTTCAGCATAAACTGATTTTCCGATTGTTAGCTTTGTATTTCCGCAGCCACCTAGACATCTGTTGCCAAAAAGACATTTTTTACAAATACCTGATAGCTTATCCTTTGTCATTTCACGGTTCCATGAGAAGCTTGTTGGATTATTCCAAATATCTATCAAGGATTTTTCACGAATATTTCCTTCAATGAACTCTCTGTTTCTGATAGAAGTACACCCTACAATATCGCCATTATGTAATATTCCAAGACCATATTTGCCTGCAGCACAACCATTCCATGAATATACATCGCCTTCTCGGGCCTTTTTTCTGATTTCGATTTCTTTTTTATTAAAGTAACCTATACAATCTGCAAGCTGAATTTCAATGCCGCCTTTATTCATGGCATTGTAGGCGAAATCGATTAATTCGTCAACATGATGAGGTTGAGTTACCAGCTCTGAGTTTTTAGACATATTACCCATAGGAAGCCCAAGCTGAAGCTGCCATCCGAAAATATGTTTTTGTGAAAGAATATCGTGTATTTCGTCAAGTTCTTTTAAGTTAATATTATTAATAGTGGTAATTACTGAACAGTTTAAGCCGTTTGCTGTCAAAATATCAATTGCACTCATAATTTTATCATAGGAGCCTTCTTTTCTAATAAAATCATGTGTGTGTTTGAGACCATCCAAGCTAAGAGCAACAGTGTTTACTCCTGCTGCTCTAGCTTTTTTTGCGATATCATCGTTCATTAGCCAGCCATTAGTAATCATATTAGGTATTACGCCATTATCGTTTAATCTTTTTGCAATGAGATCCCAGTCTTTTCTGGTCGTTGGTTCTCCACCGGAAAGTGTAATCCATTGAAACCCAAGTTTTGCTATATCGTCACACAAACTTAAGGCTTCATCTGTAGTAAGCTCATCAACAAGTGGATTTTCACAGGATGACCCGCAATGCTTGCATCTTAAGTTACACCCCATTGTTATTTCCCATACTCCTGTAATGGGTCTATACTCTACACTCATTTTATCCTCCCTATTTGATGGGGGGATGCGGAGATACTCCGCATCCTAAGTTTTCATAATACCTATAGGAATATTATGTACTTGATACTAATTAAAATATTATCGATTTAAGAAATTACTTAGCAGTAGTGTCTGGTTTAATACCATATAATGGCAATATTGGACCAGGCTCAATACCATATAGTGGCTTTATTACATCAATTGGAACTTTAATTCCGTAAAATAATCTTACTGGTGGATTAATTATAGCAGATGATGAAAGGGAGTCTGAAACATAACCTCCTACCATATCTAATAATTCTTCATCACTAAGCTCAACCATTTTTTTGTTTTCTTTTTCCATACTATGCACCTCTTTCAATAAATTTACCTATAGGTACTATGAGCCCCTATATTATTATATTATGGATATTATACTTAATAAACATATTTTTGTAAAATTATTTATAATAAACTAATTATTTTAACAAAATTGTGAAATATAAACAAAGATAATAAAAAAATGTCGGCAAATATCTAACTGAGTCTAAAAATCTAGATTACTCATTAAATATTATTATTCATGTGGATGCGGATTAACTCCGCATCCTACGTCTTCATAGTACCTATAGGTGATATTATGTAATAAATATTACTTTATAACTTAAACAAATTTATATTACTTTGTAAAGAAAATTGGAATAATTCCGTATAATACTATTGGATAAAGTAAAGCTTTAGCAGCAGATTCTAAAGAATAACCGCCAACCATATCTAGTAATTCTTCATCACTAAGTTCAAGCATTTTGTTGTTTTCAATTTCCATAATATACACTCCTTTCTACAAATTTTCCTATAGAGATATTATGAATTACAATTTAATTATATTATAGATTAATGTACTAAAGATACATTATTTATTAAAAAATAATTTTTTTAAAATAATTAACAAAAAATTGACAAAAAATACAAATTAATAATATTAATAATGATTTTATCAAATACCTAACTGAGTCTGAAGATATAACTTTTGTATATTAATTTGTTTGCAATTAGTTTTATCTCTATCCTTATTATGTGAGCATGGTCCTAATTTGTTTGTACATAAAAATCTGAATTCGCATTTTGTACAAGATTTATCCTCTATTTGATTTATTGGTAATTTTGCCCTAATATTTCTAAAAACATCACTTTCAAACATATTTGCCAATGAATCATTTTGAATATTCCCTAGTTTATATTCATCGTTTTCAAAGCATTGGCATGGGAATACATCTCCATTACTGGTTACGAAAAACGATGGATAGCAAGCAAGAAAATTAGGAGTTTTTGGAGGTATAAATCTGCCACCATGGCCAAAAGAAAAGATATTAATTGTTCCAGATAGTTTATTATTCGTATCTTCTATTTCGAGTCCATCTAAGTATGTTTTACGCAAACTGTTAGCCACTTTAGTTATATAATCTTTTTCTTTAACTGAAAGTAAATTATCTACTTCAGGATCATCTATCTTACCATATTGGGTCATTGACCAAGAGAGAGTACAATTACATAATCTTTTACTTATTTCTGAAACGAGAATATCAAGGGAATTTATGTTTATTGCAGAAACTATAGGTTTGATAGTTATGCTTAGTTTTTTAGTTTTTAATGAGTATTCATTTATTCTTTCAAATGCTGCAAATATTGTGTTTTTAACATCAGAATTTGGATTCCCCCATAATGCCTCTAGCTCTTTGTCTACTACACTATCTAAGCTTATAGTAAAACCATCTACACATTCGGAAAGTTCTTCAATATTCATAGAATTTAAAAGTGTGCCGTTAGTTATAAAATGAGTTTCTAAACCTATTCTTTTCGCTTCATTGCAAATGTCTATCAAGTCAGTATTTAATGTAGGTTCGCCACCTGTAAAAATAACTTTATTACCATGCATATCTTTAAATTCTCTTAACAAATTAACAAATTTATCTTTTGATACTATAGAATTTGATTTTTTATTTATTCGCTTATGTCTTTCGTTTTTATTAAAGCAATAGATACAGTTTAAATTACATTTATCTGTTAAGCTTATATAAATATCATTAAAAGGGTATTTTTCTATTGTATTAATATCATAAATTTCATTCATCCAGTCAGCTTCTGGTGGGGTTTGGTTATATGACAAAAAACCATTTTGTATTAAATCCTCAATAAAAGGAATAACATCTTCATTAAATATTGAGTCATTAATCTGATATTGATTAATTAACTTTTCTTTGACAATGCCTAGATTATTACTACTGCGAATTGCGTTATATATCGATACTCCTATTTCATCTAATGTAATCCAATAATGTATTGCTGGATTGAACAGTATATATACATTCTGATGATTATCAATAATAGATTCATAATTTTCAACTTTGTATAAATAATTAGTGAAATTGTCAAATAATGATATATTTTCATTTACTTTTTGCATAAGATATCCCCTTATACCAATTATTTTTATAAGCAGGCCTATTCAAGTATTTAAAATATTAAAGTAAACAAAATAATCTATATATAAATTTTTAAGTATAAATTATTTTTTTATTAGGATGTCCTTAAGGTCTAGTGGTGGTGCAATTATGCCACTTAATGGCGGATAAATTTTAATAATACTAATTGGCGATACTGTTGATGCTATTCCTCCATTTGTTTCAAGGGATTCTTTTTCTGATATTTCATTTAGATTCAATTTATTAAAATCAGGTTTTTGTATTGATGGTTTTTTCCACATAATAAAATACCTCCTAAAATAATTTTGTTAAATGCTACCTAAAATGACCTGCTTATACAAACTATACCATAATCCTTAATTAGTGTAAAATGTTGATTATGAATTAATTGTGTAAATTTTAAAATAATAGACAAAATAACCATTATATTTAAAATTATATAGAAAATTATAGTATTTAATAAATATAAATGTAAGTAAATATAATAATATTGATGTGAATTTAATAAAAATTAATATAAAAAACAAAAAAAGCTTTAGCTTGAGTCTTTTTCAATGAATATAAAGCACATTTGTAAAATAATACATTAAGTATATTTAGTCTGGTTTTCGTTGAATATAGTATGTTTTAGCAATATTTACAAAATTGATAAACTATAGTAACATTATATCGAGGCAAGGAATGTCCACTACTTCTAAAAGTGGCGGGTACCGCTTTGATTTTCAGGCAGTGAGAATATCTACCGCTTCGTTGAAGAGCCGCTGATGTAATAGCTCGAAAATAGAGTTGGTAGATTTTACAAAAAGTCATATACAGATGGAGATTATATGATGCAAACTCCGTTTAAACGATATTACTGTATCCGACAGCATGACATTACCGACTGTGGTGCGGCATGTCTGGCGACGATAAGTAAACAATATGGTTTTAAAACATCAATAACTAAAATAAGAGAGGTTGCAGGAACGGACAAACAGGGGACCAATGCATATGGAGTAATTAAAGCAGCAGAAGGCCTTGGTTTTACTGCAAAGGGAGTAAAAGGCAATAAAGAAGCCTTTTTTTCTGAATTTCCTTTGCCCTGCATCGCACATGTAGTTGTAGAAGGTACTCTTTTACACTATGTAGTTATACATAAAATTACAAAAAAGCAAGTACTAGTTGCTGATCCTGGTAAAGGGATTGTGAAATATACGCCTGAGGACTTCTTTAAAATCTGGACAGGTGTGCTTATATTGATGGTTCCCAATGTTACATTTAAAAAGGGTGATGAGACAAAGGGGCTTTTTTCGCGTTTCTTCAATTTAATGATGCCACAAAAAAAACTTTTAATTAACATATTCTTTACTTCCCTCATATACACTATGTTAGGTATTGCAGCATCCTTTTATTTTACATTTCTTTTAGATGATATACTTCAATATAATCTTGAAAAAACCTTACATGTTATATCAATAGGGATTATTTTGCTATATTTGTTTCAAACCTTACTTGGGGCTTTCCGTTCCCACATGGTGCTATATCTTTCACAGAAAATAGATATACCTCTTATTTTGGGATATTATCAGCATGTTCTTGGTCTTCCAATGAATTTTTTCGGAACAAGGAAGGTTGGAGAAATAATTTCACGTTTCATGGATGCTTCAAAGGTTCGTGATGCAATTTCTGGTGCTACGCTTACAATAATGATAGATACATTAATGGCTGTGGCCGGAGCTATAATTTTATATACTCAGAATTCCATGCTTTTTGCTATAACAGTAATAATAGCAATAGTGTATGGAATTATTGTATTTGCTTTTAATAAGCCCATTAAAAATGTTAATAAGGAGCAAATGGAACAAAATGCACAATTGACATCTTATCTGGTGGAGTCATTAAATGGAATTGAAACTGTAAAAACCTTTAACGCAGAGTTGGAAGCGTCATTAAAGACTGAAGGTAAGTTTATAAAGCTTCTCAGAGCAATATTCAAGGGAGGAATAATATATAATGTTCAAAGCTCCATAACAAGTTTTACCGCACTTGTAGGGGGGGTTGTTATCCTTTGGGTTGGTGCATGGAATGTTATTCAAGGTAATATGACAGCTGGACAGCTACTATCATTTAATGCACTTTTAGGATATTTTCTTGAGCCAATAAAAAATCTTATAAATCTTCAGCCAATGCTGCAAACTGCAATTGTAGCTTCTGACAGGTTAGGCGAGATATTTGACCTTGAGTTGGAAAAGGGGAAAAATGAGGACAAGCAAATAAAACCTTCCGATTTAAAAGGAGATATATGTTTTCAGGACTTGGATTTCAGATATGGAACTCGCGCATTAGTATTAAATAACATAAATCTAACAATAAAGTATGGGGAAAAGATCGCTTTTGTTGGTGAGAGTGGTTCTGGCAAAACTACATTGGTTAAACTGCTTATGAATCTTTATCCGTGGGAAAAAGGTGAAATAACCATAAAGGGGTACAATGTCAAAGACATAAATTATGATGTGCTGAGAGAAAAAATCGCATACATATCACAGGACATTTTTATGTTCAGTGGGACTATACGTGAAAATTTATGCCTGGGAAACAAAAATCTTGAAATGGAAGAAATTATTGAAGCCTGCAAAATGGCGCAGGCACACGATTTTATAAATAAATTTCCTCTTAGATACGAAACCAATTTAGAGGAAAATGGTGCAAATTTATCTGGGGGTCAAAAGCAAAGACTAGCAATTGCCAGAGCAATACTAAAAAAACCAGATATATTTATAATGGATGAAGCCACAAGTAATCTGGATTCTATTGCTGAAAAGGCGATAGAGAGAACTATTGAGACAGTATGCAAAGGAGTAACAACAATAATAATTGCTCATAGGCTAAGTACTATTAAGCGCTGTGACAGGATATACGTTATGGAGGATGGTAAGATAATTGAAACAGGCAGTCACTTTGAACTTATGAACAGAGGTGGCAGATATTTTGAGCTTTGGAAGGAACAGCTGCCTGACAACCTAGAGGACAATAGTGTTAAAGGAACAAATGATAATGTGTCCTATAATAAAAATGCAAACGGTGATGTCAGCTCAAAAAAAGAAAATACACCTAACCAAGGTGATACGCTTTCTCAGGTGGCAGCATCATCTGCTCAGACTGAAGCACAAATCGATATTCCTGCCGTAGATTTGAAAAATGAGGGCGAGTAGAAAAAATGTAAAGTTTACACCTTGCGCAATCAACGATTTTATTAGGTATTTTTGAGAAAAAACTATTAACATGCACTTTTCTTCACTATTTATGTCGCCGATGGTGCCAGCGAAATGGAGGTTAACATGAAAGATATAATAATAGATATAGACGACCTTACAGACAGTCGTGAAATGTATCGTTCAAAGCCTCATTCCTTTGTGTGGGTATTTACATATATTATTATTTGTCTGGTAATAGCAGCTATTTTATGGGCAGGCTTTGGAAAAAAGGAAATTGTAATAAAAGCAAGTGGGCAAGTAAGACCTGAAGCAGGTATTAGTACAGTTAATAATATTGTTGCAGGTGAAATTGCAAGTATAAATTATAAACAAGGGATGACTGTAAAAGCCGGAGATATATTATACATAATCAAGCATGATACTCTCTTGATGGAGAAAGAGGCTTATAATTCACGGCTAGCAGACCTTCGTAAAGAATTAGCAAATCTTGATATGTACAGAAAATCAATTGTTTCTGGTACAAATGAATTTGATAAAGAAAGTGAGCCAGTGTACTACGAAAAGGTTAGGAAGCTGCTGATGGATATCCACTACATCCAGTCAGATACAAATTATAAAATGAAAAAGCTGAAAGAGGAGCGCAGTATCAATAACAGTCAGCTTTCAGAGTATCAGACTGAGCTGGCTTGTCTAAGGAACTATATAAAGTCCTTGGATGATAATAAGAATTACTTAGTTAATAGCGGTGAGATAGAAATAAGATACAGCCAAAAGTATGAAAATTATTTAATTTCTCGGAAGGATATTGAGCGTAAATTTGAACAGCAGTCCAATGAAATTAGTAAAAATAACGATAAAGAAAGTGCTATCAAAAAGCTTTATATAAATGAGAGACAGGCAGCTTCTGACTTAATGGATAATTTGATAAACAATATAAATTTGCTCAAGCTCAATATGGCATTGGGTGAAGCTGAATTAAACACAATTTCAGACTCAACTGGTAATAACATAAATAACATCAACTACTCAGTGGCAGAGAGGACAAAGTCTCAGGAAATTATAGCAACAGATGAAAAAATAAAAAATATTTCTGACAATATTGCTACGGTAGAACAGAACATAAAAAAACTACAATTGGATATGGATAGTGCTATAGTGAGAGCTAATATTGACGGAGTTGTAAACGTATTATCGCAAATATATGAAGGCGACTTTGTGACAAGCGGAAGAGAGATTTTGACAGTAATACCTGACAATAATTCTAGCTTTACAATTCAAATACATATTAACAACCAGGATATTGGAGAAATAAATATAGGAGATGCTGTTAAGTATAGCTT
>JAEWZA010000208.1 GCA_023395575.1 Bacillota bacterium | reverse complement strand
GCTATAGGTCCAATTACTGTACCTGTAATTTTTGAAGTGACTGGTACCAGTAGCACTAGCAGTATTATAAACGGTATTGATCTTATGATATTAATAATAAACCCTGCTATTGAGTTAATAAATCTGTTTCTATACAAAAGCTTATTAGAAGTTATATATAAAATTAATCCTAGAATGAATCCTAATACACATGAAATTAACGAAGCTATTACTACCATTTGTAGTGTCTCTAATGAAGCTTTGCCTAATTCGCTAAAAATTTCTATGTTATTCCCCATATAAACTCACCTTCTTCCTTTAGCTATAGATGTGTCTAAGAAATCAGCTTTCCCGATGTCTAATACCGCTAACACTTACGATTTTGGTAGCATAAGCGGCACTATTTCCCTGGATTGCGATTTCTAAGACCTTGCGGGGATAAACCACTCCCATAGATTTAGGATATCTGCTTATATGGCACAATTTCTTCAACATTCTCAAAAATATATTGACGTGCCTTTTGGCGTTCATCCTGGCTGCCTTCAACGGCAACAACTAGTATCCCTATTGGCTGTTGCTGAATATACTCTATTTTCCCGTGTAAAATATTGATAATAACATTGAACCTTTTTATAGCATTTGAAATAATTGGATCAACACTTCTTTCGCCTTTATACACAATTGTTAGTATTTCACCTTTTGTATCCTCAATCACCTCTACAGGCAATTTAATATTATCTTTTGTTAGCGAACGAGTAACTTCACTTGAAGGCGATGCAAAAATATTATATGTATCATTTTCTTCTACAACACTTCCATCACTCATTACTGCAATTCTATCAAAAAGCTGCTTTGCTATTTCCAATTGGTGAGTTATAAATACTATTGTAATGCTTAGCTCTTTATTAATTTTTTTTAAGAGTTCCAAAATTTCAACTGTAGTTTGAACATCTAGTGCAGAAGTAGCTTCGTCACATAATAGTACCTTTGGTTCAGTAGCTAATGCTCTTGCAATACCCACACGCTGCTTCTGACCTCCACTAAGGTTTGCCGGATAAACGTGCTCTTTTTCTGTCAATCCTACAATTTCAAGCAATTCTTTAACTCTTTCTTTTCTATTTTCTTTTGGATAGTTCTGTATTTTTAGAGCGAACTCAATATTTTGACCCACTGTCTTTCTTGAAATTAAGTTGAAATGCTGAAAAATCATTCCTATTTTTTTTCTAATAGTTCTAAGCTGTTTGCCACTGATATTTGTTATATCTTCTCCATCAACATATACATGACCTCTGGTGGGTTTTTGTAAACCATTTATTGTTCTAATGAGGCTGCTTTTCCCAGCCCCACTCATACCAACAATACCAAAAATTTCTCCTTTATTTATATGTATTGATACATCCTTAACAGCAGTAATCTTCTTATGTTGTTTTTGTTCAAATTCTACGCTCACATTATCTAGCTTAATCATAATAAATCCCCACTCCTTTACAGTCACCAGCGACGTAAATAGTACTAAAAAAGCTGTTAATTAAACCATTCTGGAAAATCAAAATCCTTAAAAATGTTCTTACTATCAAGGATTACTGCCCTAAATGCTTCAGATTTTACAATTTCCTCAATATCCTTAACAAACTGTGTCTCCTTGTCAGCTGTTCTCACTGCAATAATATTCTTATAAGGTTCTGCAAGCTTTTCCTTAGCAACTGCATCAGCCAAGGATAAACCTGCCGAAATAGTGTAGTTTCCATTAATAATAGCAAGGTCAGCACTTTCTAAAGTTCTTGGCAATTGTGCTGCTTCTGCAGGTGTAAACTTCAGCTTTTTAGGATTTTCTGCAATATCCTTTTCTGAGGCCTTTGTTAAGTCAATATCAGGCTTTAATGTTATTATATTTTCTTGAACTAGGAATCTTAAAGCCCTTGCTAGATTTGGAACATCATTTGGAAGAGTTACAACTGCTCCTTCTGGAAGTTCTGAAAGTGACTTATATCTCTTTGAGAATATTCCCATACTGGCTGTTGGAATACTGATAACACTGCTTAATTCTAATTTATGTTCCTTTGAAAAATTTTCTAAATAAACTGAATGCTGAAACATGTTAACATTTATTTCTCCATTTCCCAAAGCAAGATTTGGCTGAACATAATCACTAAACTCAATGAGTTTTACTGTATATCCTTTTTTCTCTAATTCAGGTTGAATTGCTAATTTCGCCATATCTCCATATGGGCCGGGTGCTACTCCGAAGACTATCTCTTTTATTTCTTTATTCTCTCCCTTTGTAGACGTTGAACTTGTTGTTTGTTGTGTTGTCGAAGTTGTTGCTTCCTTATTGTCATTACTATTTCCGCAGCCTACTACACCTGTACCCAATGCTAAAGTTAGAATGATTGCCAAACTGGTTTTTAATATTTTTTTCATATTGTCTCCACCTTTCATAAATTAACTGTTATATTTTTGGTCTTCCAAGCAAATATTGTCCCTCTATTTAGAAATATTTAACGCTAGTTGTTCAATAAATCTAATTTTTTTGTCTCTTTGCTAGTAGCCATATATGAAGATATCTCTATACTCGCAAACATTTTTTAGTATTATTTCAGTAAGACAATTTTAGTATTATTTTAATCAGTGCCATTCACGGCATCAGTAAGACAATAAGTGTTTTACTATACTAAAATAAATTTAATCTCTTCAGTATTTAAAAATATTTACGTATACTCTGCAAACGCTCAAGCGCCTGTTCTAGGGTTTCTTTTTTCTTTGCAAAGTGGAACCTGATATAATCATTTATATTTTCCTTAAAGAAGCTAGAACCTGGAACACCAGCAACTCCCACAGTTTTTGCTAATTTTTCAGCAAACTCGGTATCACTCTTTACACCAAACTCGCTGATGTCTACCATTACGTAATAGGCACCTTCAGGTTTATGATATTTAAGACCTATCGAATCAAGACCTTCCAAAAATAGCTCTCGCTTTTGGGTATAGATCTTATTTAATTCTATGTAATAATCATCTCCAAAGGATAGTCCAGGCAATACCGCTTTCTGCAACGGAGCCGCCGCTCCTACAGTAAGAAAATCGTGTACCTTCTTACAATTATCTATGATATTTTGGGGAGCAATAACATAGCCAAGTCTCCAACCTGTAATGGAATATGTTTTTGAAAGTGAACTACAGGAAATGGTTCTTTCAAACATACCCGGTAAGGAGGCAAAGTATATATGCTTGTTAGGTTCATATACAATGTGTTCATATACCTCATCAGTTATTACAAAGGCATCGTACTTTGTCACCAATTGTGATATAAATAAAAGCTCCTCCTCTGTAAATACCTTTCCTATTGGATTGGAGGGATTGCATAGTATTAATGCCTTTGCACCCTGTATAAATGCTTCCTCAAGCTGTACCTTGTCAAAAGTAAATTCAGGTGGATTTAATGGAACATATATAGGTACCGCACCACAGAGAATTGTATCTGCTGCATAGTTTTCATAAAATGGAGAAAATATAGCTACCTTTTCTCCAACCTCACAAACAGACATCATCGCAGTCATCATGGCTTCTGTACTACCACAGGTAACCACTATATTCTCATCTGGATTTAAATTTATATTCATAAATTTTTGTTGCTTTTTCACTAAAGCCTCTCTAAAAAGCTTCGAACCCCAAGTGATTTCATATTGATGTGGTCCTTCTACAGCAACCTTTTGAAGTTCTTCGATTAATTCTTTTGGAGGATCAAAGTCTGGGAAACCCTGTGCAAGATTTATTGCACCATACTGATTTGAAATTCTTGTCATCTTTCTAATAATTGATTCTGTGAACCCGTCTAATCTAGTACTTAATTTTGGCATATATACAACCTTCCTCTACAACCACAGTTAGTGCTGTGAAATAATAAAATTGTGTTTATTTCTCTTCTCTAAGGTCCACTATCCTTTTAGCCTTATGAGTAGCTCTTGGAAGCTCTCCATCTTCTAACAAAATTATTTCTTTAGGTTTTATTCCAAGATGTGTTTTAAGTTCTTTTGAGATAATGTCTATTAATTTATTATTTTCAATTGTTGAAGTTTTACGTTTTTCAACCTCAACATTAAATTTAGTTATGTGATTGTCAGTAAGTACTGTAATCCTATATTCTCCTGTCAAATCCTCTATATTTCTGATTACTACTTCTATATCACTTGGAAATACATTTACGCCACTGCAAATAAACATGTCATCTACTCGACCAACAATGTTTATTCTCTTGTGGGTACGTCCACACTGGCACTTTTGATTAGTATATGTAACAATATCTCCAGTTTTAAATCTAATCATTGGCCTTGCTTCTTTTCTAAGTGTAGTAAGCAGCATTTCACCTCTTTGCCCTTCTGCAACAGGCTCACCTGTCTTTTCGTCCACTACTTCCACTAAAATATGATCTTCTGCAATATGAAGGCCGTCATGATATTCGCAGGCACCTGCACAAGCTCCAAATATATCTGAAATTCCATAGAAATCATATACCTTAGCTCCCCATAAATCCTCAATGGCTTCTCTGGTTGCCGGTATGGATCCACCGGGTTCTCCTGCTACTATAATTGTTCTTATTGATAACTCTTTTTTTATGTCAATACCCTTTTTAACAGCTGTTTCTCCCAAATACCATGCATATGATGGTGTCGTCCAAATTATATTTGGCTGATATTCCTTCAGAATAAATAGCAGTCTGTCAGTTGGAATTGTACCAGCCCAAATACAAAGTGCTCCTAAGTTTTGTGCCCCGATTACATCCGGTCCTCCAACAAATAATGAAAAGTTAAGTGCATGTATGTATCTATCCTTTGGTCTCATACCCGCTGCCCAGAAAAGCCTGCTCTCTACATCCTGAAATTCATCAAAATCAACCTTGCTAAAAGGACTGGCAGTAGGAACTCCTGTTGAGCCACTGGATGAAGAAATAAAAACAACCTGTTCTTCATCTACTGTAACTAAATCACCAAGTATAGGCTTTTTGCTTTGTCTATCTCGTATAGTTTGCTTTGTTAATATCGGGAACTTTCTTATATCATCAAGTGTTTTAATATCTTCTGGTGATAAACCAGCATTTTCAAAGGTTTCTCTGTAGTAAGTTGATTTTTCATATGCTAATTTAATCTGAGACTTTAGTTTTTCAAGCTGGTATGCTTCTAATTCATCTCTTCCTATAGTTTCAATCTCATTTGCCCAATACTTTTTTTCCATAATACCCCCATTTTTTCTTCTATGCTAAAGAAGATACCCACATGATTTATTTCATAGTATTTCTATGTGAATTATATAGAATTACTTTATATAAATATACAGCTTAATTCTATACATGTCAATAGGAAAAATTAAAAATTAGATTCTTATATTTTTGCATTATCCAGTATAATATTCAGTTATATGTTTTAAATAGAAAATTACCAGATTAAGTTTTATTTGTTCAAATGAATTTACTAGTTATGTTGGTTTATTTTGAAATGCGTTTGCAAGTAAACTACTTATTGTTTTACTTGTATGGGAGTACCAGTAATCCAGTACTTTAAATTTACCAGCAAGGTTCATAAAAAATTAGCACAACGCATTAAGTAAGCTCATTGTACTAATTTATTTTAAACTGGTTTTGCAGATAACTACTTATTACTTGTACTGGTACGCGAGTACAACTTAGATAAATGGTTTACTTGGTTAAAGATATTTGTTTGAATTTGTAGGCGAAGAATAGTTGATGTATGCCAACGAAACGATAAAGCATGGATGCTGAATGTGAGCGACGGTATAATTAACTATTATGAGTCGCTACTAATTCAAAAAATATCTTGTGAGTAATCCATTTAGATAAGTTTGTACGGGAGTACTAGTATATCACTGCACGGAGTATCATTTAAGCAATTTACTTTGGATATATATTAATTCTTGTTTTGCAACAGACACTTTGTATGAAGAAAGTTAAAATGATATGTCTTCAATATTTTTTCTTAATACTGGATGAAGGACTTTTGGTGCAATTTCTTTCAAAGGCTTCAGCACAAAATCCCTCTCGTGCATTCTTGGATGTGGAATAATTAAATCAGCATCATTTAAAACCAAATCATCATATAGCAAAATATCCAAATCAATAGTACGAGGCCCCCAATGGATAATCCTCTCCCTCTTCAGATTTTTCTCAATATCAGAGCATATCTCAAGGAGCTTATGAGGACATAAAGAAGTTTTGACTTCCACAACTGCATTCAAAAAATCAGGCTGTTCTGTAAATCCAACAGGAGCTGTATTTATATATGACGAGATTTGCTTCACCTCAACGCCCTCATTCTGTCTTAACATTTCTATGGCGTTATTTAAATTTTCTTCACGATTACCAATATTTGAACCCAGAGCTATATAGGCGATGGCCATCTTACCAGTCATTTCTGTCACCTCGTTTGCGCTCAAGCTTTACTGCAGCATATTTTAGGTGCTGTCCCATTGGTGCCCAAGGCTTTTTTAATAAAACCTTTACCGTTTGAGCATTTTTAAATTTGCAAAAAATACCTTCAATTATTTTATATGCAGCTGTTTCAATTAAATCATAGCTTTCTGACTGCAAAATAGCGGTAGCTGTTTTACAAACTGTAGAGTAATTTATTGTGTCATTAAGGTTACCGCTTCTAGCAGCCTCTTCTAAATCAGCACCAATCTCAATAGAAATAACAAACATTTGCCCCAAGGTTTTTTCTTCTTTAGCAACACCATGATAAGCATATATCTCAAGCTCTTCAATAATTATTTTATCCATTAATACTAGATTTCCTTTCTAAACAATCTATAATTTTTGATACACGAACATTTTCCTTAATATCATGCACTCTCACTATGTCGCAACCTTTGATAATTCCAGCAGCAGTTATAGCAAGTGTGCCCTCCAATCTGTCATCAACCTCCAAATCAAGAACCTTACCAATAAAGGATTTTCTAGAGGCCCCTAGTAAAATTGGATAGCCTAGTCTTTTAAATGCATCAAGTTGCCTCATAACCTCCAAATTTTGTTCAAAGGTTTTTGCAAATCCAATACCAGGATCAATAATAATATTTTCGTCCTTGATTCCTGCATTGTGTGCCAACTCTATGCTTTGAGTTAATTCGAAAAGTATATCCTCAATAAGATTCTGATAATCTGTTCCAGTAGTTCTATTGTGCATGATGCAGACAGGTACATTATATTTTGCTGCTACTAATGCCATTTGAGCATCATATTTTAAGCCCCATACGTCATTAATTAGATGGGCACCTTCTTTTAAAGCTGCTTCTGCTGTTTTTGCCCTATAGGTGTCAACAGATATTGGAATATTCAGTTCCTTACTTAGCAATTGAATTATAGGAACTACACGTTCAATTTCTTCTTGCTCCGAAACCTCTGTACTACCAGGTCTTGTTGATTCACCACCTACATCAATAATATCAGCACCTTCTTCAATCATACGAATTGCCTGTGCTAATGCAGCCTTTTCATTATTGAATTTGCCTCCATCTGAAAATGAGTCTGGTGTAACATTTAGAATACCCATTGTATAAGTACGCTTTCCCCATTCCCAAACACTTTTTCCTATATTAATAAACCCCTTGTGCTTTATTGCCATTTATATTTCTCCTATCATATATTACCTTTACAATTAATTTTTCTAAATAACCCCTAAAACCCTGAAATTATAATTACTTCTCAATCTGTCTCTTCCAATAAGCTTCATTTATCTCTAAATATGTACCGTTAAGTTTTTAAGTTCTCAGTACTTTGATATTTGCAAGTGTAGGAATAGCTAATCAAATGAAAAGTCAAATCAATCTATTTCAACATCATAAACAATTTGCTGGTTATACTGTCATCTGATTCAAACTTTCCACGTAAAGTAGTTGTTTCAGTAACTGCTTTAGTATTTTTAATTCCTCTGGCAGACATACATGCATGTTGTCCCTCAATTATTACTGCAACATCCTCAGAGCCTGTAACCTTTTGCATTATTTCAGCTATATCAGAGCCTATTCTTTCTTGAAGCTGTAAGCGTTTTGATACCATATCAGCAATTCTTGCAATTTTGCTAAGTCCAATAATTTTCTTATTGGGGATGTATGCAATAGTAACCTTCATATTATACATCAATGCCATATGGTGTTCGCAATAGCTAAATATCTCGATATCCTTCATAATAACCATTTCTTTGTTATCCTCAGGAATTGCAAAATCTTCTTCAAAGGTCTTGTTAAACATTTCTGCAATTTCATTATTGGTATATCCTATACCCTCGAATATTTCTTCGTACATTTTAGCTACACGAGCAGGTGTATCAACAAGCCCTTCTCTATTTGGGTTTTCGCCAATTGCCAACAATATACCTCTAATATGTTCTTCAATTTTTGCTCTATCTATCATTAGTATATTATACCCCTCTCATACTTGGATGCCAGATAATTTTGTGAATCTGCGGCTGTAATCTGACTCCGTTCATTTTATTTTGCTTCATAAACTCTACTATAGTCTGCATATTTATTTTATCAAAAACAGGACTAAAATGTACTGAACATTTAGCTGTTAAATGATATTTGAAAATAAGACTTTTAGCAGTTTCAAGGTCTCTGACATCACCAACAACAAATTTCACAGTATCTAGTGTACTTAATAATTCAAAATTGCTTATTTTCATTTCATGCTCCATATTGCTACTGCCCAACTTATAGTCCATTGTAAATATAGGTCTATTGGGTTTGATTTTAATAAAACTGTTCAAGTCTATAGTTCCGTTTGTCTCAAGCTCGACTCGCAGGTTATTGTCAGTAGCAAGCAGCGATAATAACTGAATAATCCCTTCTTGCAATAAAGGTTCTCCACCAGTTAAAGTAACATTTCTTATACCTGTTTCTTTTATATAATGGGAAACATCTTCTGCTGACATTTCCTCATAGCTTACATTATTAACATCATTTGCCCACATTGTATCACAATAGCTGCACTTAAGATTACATCCTGCAAACCTTATAAAAACAGCTAATTGTCCTGCTGCATTTCCCTCTCCATTTATACTTACGAACTTCTCAACAACCTTGAATTTATATTTCATATGTTGACACCACTACCTTCATAGGAAGCACTGTTGGTAGGTGTTTCATAAACTGTGACACGACGAACCTGATAGCCCTTCTTCAGCATTTTGTTATAGAAGAAGCATGAAAAATTTTCAGCAGTAGGCCTAAATTCAACCTCAATAATTCTAAAGCCCTCGTCATACAAACATTCCAACGTACTTTTCTTCAGGGATCCTGCTTCAATTATCATTGAATGATCATAATAATCTAATATTTCCTTAAGATCATTTTTTAATTGCGAAAAATCAACAACCATTCCTTTATTTTGACCATCTTGAACCAGCTCCTGATTAAAAACCTCAACTTCAACCTTCCAACGATGTCCATGAATATTTGAACATTTTCCACTATAGCCTGATAAAAAATGAGCGCTGTCAAAACTGTGTTCAACTCTTATTATATACATAAAAACCTCTCCTAGTATAATAAATTCTCAATAAGTACAGCTTTTTAAGCAAATCTAATAAATAAGAAATTTCGAACTATGTCTACACTCAAATCTAAATGCATCAATTGGACATGTACCAACTAATACTTGCAATAATTTCTAATTCAAAAAAAAAGAACCCCTCGGCTCTACTATAAACAGATTTTAATATCGAATAAATAAACTGTCCCATTTAAAATCAGACAATTGTATTACACATAGTTTTGTTTATAGACAGGATAGTCGCGAACTGTCTTATTTAATTATAAATCGATTAATTAGCATATTGCATTCAATAATTACTTGAATACTATATCATTTTTTTTATTTGTTTACAATACTATGCTGATAACAAAAATAAAGATAAAGGCTGATTTATTCAGACTTTAATAACTCAACTTTCAAACTTGTAAAACTGAGTTATTAAGAATATTATTTACACTTTTCAAGGAATTTTTTAATATTTTCCTCTTCCTTTTCACGCTCGGCATGAGTTCTTCCCATTCTGTCACAAAAACCAAACAGTGCTACTTCATTAATATCTATACTTTTTTTCATCCCCTTTATATCCGCAAAGGGTAAGTTATTTACAACAAAAAGTATCTGCATATGCCAGCGTACAAGTGTTGATACTTTTTTTATAAAAACTGCATCATCAGTTAGCTCTGATAAAAACTTTACTGCAAGCTCAGCTCCAAGCTTGTCATGGTCATATGAAGTTATTCTGCCTTTTCGAATCATAGTTGTATCAGGCTTTCCAATGTCATGCAGTAATGCCGACCACATAAATACCTTTTTGTCTTGACTTCTATCCTTAACCTTTGCTGCCTCGTCAATAACCAGCATAGTATGATTCCATACATTTCCTTCAGGATGGTGCTTTGGGGACTGCTCTGTTTTTTTTAATTTGTTAAGCATATTGAAGGGATATTCTTCAAATAATGCAATTTTAGATACATTATTAAAATATTCAGATGGTTGTTGGTCTTCTAATAAATGAGTATTTATTTCTAAAAAAATATCTTGAATTGTTGTCATATTATTTAATAAAGCTATTCTGGTTTTCCAGCTTGCTTTAACACTCCTTTAACTGAATCTCCCTATTATATTTCCATCAAAATTAATTAATTATTCTATGGAGCAATCCATTTAGATAAGTTAGTACGGGAGTACCTGTAAGCC
>JAEWZA010000207.1 GCA_023395575.1 Bacillota bacterium | reverse complement strand
GGCTGGATTTGGAGCTGCTTTTGGACCAGCAATATTAATGTCGCTATATTGGAAGAGGATGAATTGGCAAGGAGCTATTGCCGGAATTTTATCTGGAGGAATAGTAGTAATAGTGTGGAGAACATTTATTAAAGAATACATTAATCTTTATGAGTTACTACCTGCTTTTATAATATCTGCGGTAATGATTTTTGTAGTGAGTTTACTGACCAGAGAACCTTCTGCTGAAATTAGAAAGGAATTCGATGAATATATGAAAGTAGATATATAATTTATAGCTCTTTTAGTACAAAAGTAAATCCAGAATACCTTGTTACAGGTGCTTCTGGATTTGTTTTTTTACTTAGAAAAAGGCTGAAAACTAGTCTTTGTAAAGTCCAAACAGTGTTAATAGCTTTTGCCAAAAGCTCAACTTTACAGGTTTGATTGCTTCTGACTTAGAAGGCTCTGTTATAGATATTGAATCTGTTTTCAGAACAAACTGTACTGCTGAAACATTGATGTTTTTATCTGACACAAAGGATACTACCTTATCGCCGTTGCCAGAAATACCGCTAATTAATTCGTCAACTCTTTTATCTATTTCGGAGCCCATGCCTGAAGTGCCTACTTTTAGCTTTTTTGTTCCGGCTTTATATGAAGTGAATCCATCTTGTATTTTTTTAATGGCTGTATTCAGCTCTGCAGCAGAGGTATAAAGTTCATTTGCTGAGGTTGCTATTAGGGAAGAGGAACCATTAAATTCAGTGGTACCTTTCACTAAATCCGATGCGCCAGCACCTAGCTGTGCAACACCGTCCATATAACCCTTTAAGCCCTGTGTAAACTGTACCGTGCCATCAAGCTGCTTTTTAATAGCTTCAAGATTGGGAATGGAGGATAATACTGTGCTGTAGTTTTCGGGTGTAAGTGTAGGAAGCCCAAGCTGCATTCCACTAAGCTGAGCATTTACTGAGTCAAAGGTTGCCTTTTGTATTGCAAGAGCACCATTGAGTAATAAATCATTTTGCTTTGTTATTTCATTCAAACCGGTTTTTAGTGCTGCTGCTCCTGTATTCAGCTTATCAGCTCCGCTTGAAAGCTGCCCAAGCCCGCCTGTAAAAGCTTTCATTCCATCGGTGTATTTTTGCATTCCGCCAGATAATTGATTTAATCCGTCCAGCAAATCAGAAGCACCGCTGTCAAGGCCTTTAATGGCATCACTAAGCTCTGAAATCTGTCCAGTAAACTCTGAACTGTCAAAGGTCATGCCTAGAGTCATTTTTATTCCGTTAACTGAGATGGCATCCATTTCAAAATCCTTAACATCTGCTGTTACTTTAATATCAATATCGTTACCGGGTAAAACTGTATAAGTAAGCTGCTTTTTACCCGCTGCTTCAGCAAAGGTAGCATTTTCTGCTTGAATATTGGAGCATAGCTTGTTATCAAGAAAAAGGGCAATTTGAAGTGCATAGTTATTAAAGAAGGTACTATTTATTTTGTTATTTGGTTTTACTGACATTGAAATTGTTAGCTTACCGCTCTTTCCAGCAAGGGAAGTGCCTGATATTTCATTCCCGTCTAAAAAATACTTTACTGCTATATTCCAAGGCAACTCTTTTTCTTCTAGAGTTCCCTGATAGTAGAATTTTTTAGCTGTGGTATTCACAGTTATTTGACTGTCCTTCTGATTTATTTTTTCAGAGGTAGTTAAATTGCGGATGTCAGAATAATTGCCGTAATCAGTTATAGCACCGCCATTAAATATGTTGACAACATAGAGGTCTCTAATGCTTCCATCTAGACCAAGGATACCATAGACTACTTCTTCCTTTGGTGATGGAGTATCTATTGCTGATGCTGGCATAACTGACACGAAGAATAATGCAAATGCTAAAGCAAGGGATATTACTTTTTTAAATATTGTTTTTTGTACGTATTTATTTTTCAAGTTAATCACGCTCCTAAAATTTTAATTCTTTACTGGGTTTACTTTTTTACGGAAAAACTTATCTAGTAATATTAATAGAGCAGGTAATACACATGCTACCATTGTTAATGAAAGCAGAGTACCTCTACCCAGAAGGGTTCCTAGTTCGGATATAATTGGATTGCTTGTAGTAAATGCTAATGTAAAGCCTGCAGATGCAAGAATTATGGCAGATGTAAGTATGGCTGACAAATTATTTACTAATGTTGCTTGCATTGCATCCTTCTTAGAAAGCGTTTTTCTATTGTTCATATATGCATTAGTGAGCAAAATGGCATAGTCTACCGTTGCTCCTAGCTGTACAGTACTGATTATTAAGTAACCAATAAAGCTTAGGGGTCTATCACTGAAATATGGAAAAGATAAATTTATCCAAATGGCTGTTTCGATTGAGAAAAGTAATAGCAAGGGTAAAATGGGCGAACGGAAGGTTACTAGTAATACCAGAACGATACCTAGTATTGCCACAAGGTTAGTTATCTTTGTATCTGTGGAAACAATACTTTTCATATCAAACAAGGTAGTACTCTGTCCTGCCAGGAAATAAGTATCATAATGCATTGCAGCCGTATCAAGAACAGCTTGCACCAAGTCAAAAGTAGTTTCTCCTTCCTCAGCTGTGTCTGTGTATAGAATAATTCGCGCGTAATGCTCTGAATAGAATTCTTTTACAACTTCCTTTGGGACAAATTCGGGTGGTATTTCTGAACCGACAGCTGTAACAAAGGAAACAACACTTGTTACATGAGGAATTTCTGAAAGTACATTACAAAACTCAGATTGTTTGCCTGCATTTTCTTTTGGAACAAGTATTGCAAGTACATTTTCCTTTCCGAACTTTTCTTCTATAAAAGCGGTATCCTTTCCAACACGAGATACGTTAGTAACACTGCCCATTCCATACATAAATTCAGTTTGAGACTGGGCTAGAAAGCTAGGTAGGACAGCTAATAGTGCAAGTATTAAAAATGGTATCCTTACTTTCATTAACAAATTGCCTGGTTTCTTAAAATCTGGTATTAGCCTGCGGTGGCTGGTTTTATCTATAGCTTTATAAGAAATCAGCGTTAAAGCAGGCAGAAATACCATAACAGAAATAAAGCTGAGAATAATACCCTTTAGCAAGTTGATTCCTAAATCTGCACCTATACCGAAGCGCATAAAAATTAGTGCAGCAAAACCTACTACTGTTGTGGCTGCGCTTGCTGCAACAGTGGGCATAGACTCTTTTATGGCAAGAGACATGGCTTGTTGTGGTTCATGTGACATACGATGATGCCTGAAGCTGTGAAGCAGAAAAATTGCATAATCCAAGGAAACTGCCAGTTGCAGAATAGGACTCACAGTCTGTGTTATAAAGGATATTTCTCCAAATATAATGTTTGTTCCCATATTGATAACTATTGCTATACCTATAGTGAACAAGAACAGTAATGGCTCAATCCATGAGGTTGTTGAAATTATAAGAATAATTATAATTATCGGAAGTAATATAAACATTGCATTTATTACTTCAGACACTGACATCGCTTGGGTTTCAGCTGCATTTACGGCGTCTCCGGCAGCAGCATTATTTTCCCCTATTAATTCATATATAGCATTTACTGCAACTGATTCCTTGCCGGATTCAATAGACAAGGTAAGCAAGGCATTTTTGTCCTTATAATAGTTTTTAACAATGGATGAGTCTAAAAATTCAAGTGGCGTAGTTTGTAGCGTATCTAAACCTAGTATATTGTCAAGCCAGCTTACAGATGTAACTCCTTCAATTTCAGAAATTTTCTGCTTGTATTGAAGTGCTTCCTGTATTGACACGTTTGTGAGCATAACTCTTGTATTTGCTGTTTCACCACCAAACTCTTCCTGCATTATTTTTATTGCGGTTGTAGACTGCGCATCTTTTGGTAGATAATCCACCATATCGTAGTTAACAGAAACTTTCAGTGATAGAAGTGCACTTAATAATGCGACGCACAAAAACACTAATAGAATGGTTTTCTTGTGTCTGATAATTGCCTGAGAAAAATTAACCACTACATATCCTCCTTGTTTATTATACACTGTGTTGACAAAATGTCATACGTATAGTTTAATAACATTGTGATTGGAATTCAACATACAAATAATATTAAAATGTTAGTTGTTAAACATTATTTATGAAAGTGTTGAGTAATTAACTCATAAAGTTTAAATTATCAACCAGAAGTACAAACGAAGCATTTTTCCAAGAGAGGAAAGGTATAAACAAATGAAAAACGAAAAAGGCGATAGAAGAGTAAAATACACAAAGATGGTATTAAAAGAAAGCTTGATAAAACTTCTTGAGCAAAAAGACATATCGCAAATATCTATCAAGGAAATTTGTGCGGTTGCGGATATCAATCGTGCCACCTTTTATTCTCATTACAACGATCAATATGATTTGCTTCGAAAAATAGAGGATGAGTTGCTAAATAATATAAACGAGCATATTTTGGCATTTGGTCAAAAAAATAGTGAGATAAATGCTATTCTCTTGGCTGAGAAAACCTTTGAATATATAAAAGAAAATGCGAAACTGTGCAAATTGTTGCTTAGTGAGCGTGGAGACTTTAGTTTTCAAAAAAAGATAATGATGCTTGTATACGATTTAATTATTTCCGAGTTAACTGATAACACTAAGATTTCTAAGGAAGATGCAGAATATATATATTCCTTTACAATTACTGGCTGTGTTGGTATAGTTCAGAAATGGCTCAATGATGATTTGAAAAAATCCCCTTATTTTATGGCGGAAACCATTATAAATCTTACAGTTGGAATGATAAGCTTGTTAAAAGGCAGAAATTAAGTTAAAATAAATGTTTAAAAATATTATTAAAATAAAATATAATTGAGAGAAATAAGGGATTTTATGATAAAATTAAAATAATAAGCTTTGTAAAAATGAAACGAAAAGCTGAATAAAATGGATAAAAATGGTAGTTAAAAATGTCTATATGATATTTTGACTATATGTGATAAAATTTTAATATAAGTAAAAATCGGCAGTGATTTGAAGGGTATTTACTATATTTTGAAATAATTGGTAATATTTTGTTCGTCATAGACTTCTATAGGTCTCATTCGCAATGATTTCTTTAAAAGGTTGAAGTAAGTAACCACTTTTAAATAGTTTTGAATGTATTTTATTTGAATATATTCAGCGCAAGTTGCTAGAACCAACTTAAATAATGATAAAACAACGCAAGTTGCTGTTAAACGAGATTATGAAACAACGCAAGCTACTAGAGTAGCTTGCTTATGTTGATAAAAAGGGGGATTTGAGTTCATGCTGGTATTTTTGAACTATAAATACTGGGCATGGATAAACCTATGAGAAAACGAATTGGTGTATTAATAGGAGAGGCAGAAACACCTCATTGTATGACTTTGTTAACTGGTATTGCGAATGAGGCTAAAAAATTAAATTTTGATTTGTTTGTGTTTACAAATTTTAACCAAACAATGGGACAATATAGGTATATTAAGGGAGAGGGTGCAATTTACGACCTAATCAATTTCAAGGAGCTGGATGCAATTTTACTGGTCCCTGAATCCTTGTGTATACCAGGAGTTGCAAGGCAAATTGAGGAAAAGGTTCGAAATGAATTTATTGGACCTGTAATATGTATTGATTATGATAGCGACTATTTTCCTACACTCAAATTTGATGACAAGGCTCTTATGAAAAGTATGATGTATCATTTGACAGATGTACATGGATTAACTTCTATTGCATTTATATCAGGACCTTTATATCATGAACATTCCATCAATAGGCTCATAGCATACAAAGAAGTCTTAGAGGAACGGCAAATTGAGATAGATGAGTCTCTTATTTTTGAAGGCACTTTTTACTACAACTGTACAGGAGGTATGGTTGATGAGCTTCTGAAAAGGGAAAAGCTTCCACAAGCAATTGCTTGTGCAAACCAGTTAATGGCGGTTGATGTTTATGAGGAATTGACAAAAAGAGGATTTCGCATACCTCAAGATATTCTAGTAACAGGATATGATGCAACTGACCGTAATGTAAAAGAAAATTTTTATATAACCTCCACCTTGCGTTCAGGAAAAGCTCTTGGAGAAAGAGCAGTCCGTAAAATCTATGAGATACTATACAATATTAAACTTCCTGAACAAAAGGATGAGTATTCTAAAATTATAATATGGAATACTTGTGGATGTGAGCCTTCTCACCAGGAGATAAATATTCCACTTACTTATGATGTATGGAAAAATGCAGAAATAAATTCCTTTGAAAATCATTTTTTAAAGTACAATTTTATGATGGAGGACTTGCTCTCTTTAGATAATCCGGAAGATTGCTTTGAGAGATGTAAAGCTTATTTATGGAATTTAGGTAATTATAGTGACCTATACATATGTCTTAATGACAACTGGTTGGACAAACAGGATGAAGAAGATATATATTCAGACAATATTATTTTAGTTGAAGAACGTAAAAACAAAGCCGATAATTATCCAACAGTAAAGAGTTTTTCCAAATTGCAGATGCTACCATATATAGATAGGCAAAGAGAAAAAACAATGATTTACTATTTTATGCCGCTGCATTTTTACGGAATAGTTTTTGGATACACTGTAATTTGTTTTGAGGGTGAACCTGAGTTTTTAAATCGTAATTACCGCCATTGGGTTCATATCTTAGATAGTGCACTGCAGGCACAAAGACAGGAGCACGCTTTACATGAAATGTATGTAAAATTGGAGCGCTACGCTGTAAAGGATTTACTTACTGGTATTTATAGCAGAAATGGCTTCGAGTTGTATGCTCTGAGTGTTTATGAGAATGCTAAGAACTCAGGTCAAAATTTGATTTGTATAGTTGGTGACATTAACAACTTAAAAACAATTAATGATTGTTATGGACATGAATGGGGTGACAAGGCGCTTCGTATTCTGGCAGATGCTTTAGAAAATCAGCTTAATATAAAAAAGCTTAAGGGTATGGCATTTCGTACTGGCGGTGATGAATTTACGCTTTTATTGGCAGGAGATTATGAACATAACCATATAAATGATTTAATAAATGAGATTAATGATTATGTGGAAACTGCAAAGGATTTATATGACATGCCAATAAACATCTCTGTTAGTCTTGGTGGAACCTTGGCTTTGCCTTCTGAAAATAGGAGCCTTAGTGAAATTATAGCAGATGCAGATAAGCAGATGTATAACCAAAAGTTCATATTTAGAAGCTTAAACAAGAATAAGGTTTTAACTAAAATATTGAACAAGACTTACTTTGAAACAGAAGTTGATAAGAAATTTAAAGGTAATGCATGTGAAAAATTTGCATTTATTAGTATACAAATTCAGAATTACGAATTGTATTTAAATATATATGGACGCCAAAAGGGAAATGATATTATTAAGCATTTGGGCGAGCTTATTGATATCCATCTGCCTAAAGACAGTATAGTAACCAAATATTCTGACAGGCAATATGTAGTATTTTTTTCATATACAGAAATTAGCGATATTGAAAATTGGGTTTTAAAATTTAATATTGCTATTGATGAATATGAACTTCGAATAAAGTCAGATTATTCAATGAAAATTAGTTGTGGCATTTATTTATGCAAAGAACCCAATAAATATTCTGTTAAAGATATGATTGAGAGAGCAAACTTTGCACTTCAGACTGGTTTAGACGATGCAAAACGGCTTGTTATCTA
>JAEWZA010000108.1 GCA_023395575.1 Bacillota bacterium | reverse complement strand
ATTCCAAGCTGTGATGGAAATATGGTTGCACCATTCATAAACCCATGACCATGTATTGCATCAATTCCAAAGATTAGAGGAATACCAAGCCTGTTTGATAATGCTAATTCCTGAAGGTGTTCTGCATTTTTTCCAAGAACATGGAGAAATGAGCCTGCACTTTTGTTAATAACCCAGTCTTCTGCTTCTTCTAATGTTAATGTATTGTAGCTAATTTGCATCATTTGCCCGACTTTTTCTTCTAATGACATTAGAGAAAGTAAGTTTTTTGTACGCTCTTTTGGTGAAAGGCTAGGATTTTGATATATAAATTCCATAAAGTTATATCCATGTTTAAATTTTTATAAAAGGAAACATGGACTTAGCACCTCCTTTAAAAAATAAATTACTAAATTATCCTACTAAAAGTCTATCGTGTTAATCTTTATCAGGGTATTTCTTAAAATAATTTCTTGAATTAGAATACATTAACTATATTACATTGCTAAATATATTTTTACAACATTCAAATATAATAAAAGCAAGTTATATGAAGATGCAGATTAGTTGTTAGTTTTAATAAAAATTTACTTAATTATGTAGAAAGACAAAAATTTATTTATCACAAAATAATTTTATTTATTAAGGAGAGGGACTGAGATGGTTAGCTTTTTTGAGAATTATTGGCTGGCATTAGTCGTGTTAGCTTTAGTTTTGGCTTATATTATTTATTTGGTCATAAATAAGAAATGGAAAAGGCTGAGGATGATTGCAAATAGGTTAATGCTACAAGCAGAACAAACTATTATTGGTACAAAGAAGGGACAAGAAAGATTTGAACAGGTATTGACACAGGTTTATTTATTGATTCCTGTTTGGATAAGGATATTTGTAAGTAGAAGCCAATTTGAGAAAATATTGCAGAAATGGTTCGAACTAATAAAGGATAGCTTAGATGATGGTAAAATAAATAATTCTGTTGAAAAAGTAGATATACATATTGGAAACATACAAGAATAATTACTGCAAATTGCATATCCATATTAGATGCATTTACTTGTTAGTGCATTATATAATATTCACCAAAAAATAGAAAAAATATTATTTTTGTAAAATAATCTAATAAAAAGAAGGGTTTTGTTGATATAATTATGAATAATATACAAAAATAACTAATTTTTAAGGGGGATATGTAATGTCTAAAAGTTTTTGCAGCAATTTAGGGACAAATATCAGAAAAATTTGTGTTCAAGCAATGTTGATTTGCATTCTATTGGTTTTATCGTTATTGCCATGCAATGCCAATGCAGATGCATCCTATCGTGTAATTTCAGGAACAATAACATATGGCAATGGATTTGCTCCTGAGGGGGGCATATGGATTACAATGTATGCTATGGGCGAAAATGGAGGGGTTTTTGCTACGGAAGTATTAATTCGTGAAGGTGATTATGCAACAGAATACGCTATACCAATAGATTTATCTTATACAAATAAAAGTAGCAGCTTTATTATAAAATGTGAACCTCAAAAAGCAACAAATTATTCTTCTGAGATATATGGTGAATTAGTGGACGTAAGCAATGAGGATGCAACAAATATAGACTTTACAACAGAATGGCTGACTGAGCGCACAATTTCTGGAACTATTACATATAACGATGGTTTGGCACCTGCGGGTGGAATAGATATAACAGTCTCAGCTATTGGAGAATATGACTTTGAAACAATGGTAACAATACCAGAGGGCTGTAAACAAGTAGAATACACAATTCCTCTTGACTTATATTTTTTGAATTCTAATACAAGCTTTGAAATAAAATGTATACCGGAAGACTCAACAAATTACGTAGGAAATGAGTATGGAACGCTGATTGATATTTATGAGAATAATGTATCAAATATAAATCTTACGGTAACAGCACATATATAATAATGATTTATTTGCGGAAAACCATAAGTAACATAATTTCATAGTAAAAGGTGTAAAACAGTAAAAAACGATATTCTATAAAATATTAGAATATCGTTTTTTACTTTAGACTATATAACTAAAACTAATATTTTCAGCTATTGTTGCAGATTAATTGATTGAGGTGTATAATTCTATAGCAAATTGATTTTCTGTTAAGTACTAGAATAGAGAGTGAATATTCTAAATTATGTGCGTAAAATTTCTTTTTTGTATCACAAGGAGGACTACAAATGTATGATTATCTGATTGTTGGAACTGGTCTTTTCGGATCAATATTTGCATATGAAGCTAATAGAAGAGGTAAGAAATGCCTAGTTATAGACAAACGTTCACATGTTGGAGGTAATATATATACATCTCTGGTTGATGGGATTAATGTACATAAGTATGGTGCGCATATTTTTCACACTAGCAACAAGGATTTATGGGAATATGTCAATAAGTTTGCAGAATTCAACAGGTACACAAATTCTCCGGTTGCAAGGTATAAATCCGAACTTTATAATATGCCTTTTAATATGAATACCTTTAATAAGATGTGGGGGGTAACTACCCCATCGGAGGCAAAAGCTAAAATTCAGCAGCAGATAGAAGAGGCTGGGATACTAGAACCTCAAAACCTAGAAGAGCAAGCTATAAGTCTGGTTGGAAGAGACCTTTATGAGAGATTAGTAAAAGGGTATACAGAGAAGCAATGGGGGAGAATAGCTACCGAACTTCCGCGTTTTATTATAAAGAGATTGCCTATTCGTTTCACATATGACAATAATTACTTCAATGATAAGTATCAAGGTATTCCTATTGGGGGATACACTCAGATTATTGAAAAAATGTTAAAGGGAATAGAAGTTCGACTTAATACTGATTTCTTTATGCAGCGTGACGAATTGACGGGGCTTGCAGATAAGATTGTTTTTACAGGAATGATAGATGAATTTTATAACTATTGCTATGGTGAACTTGAATATCGCTCACTACGCTTTGAAACAGAAGTTTTGGATTGTGAAAATTATCAAGGAAATGCGGTTGTTAATTACACGGAATATAATATTCCATACACCAGAATAATTGAGCATAAGCATTTTGAATTTGGATGCGAAAGCCAAACTGTAAATCCTAAGACTGTTATTACAAAGGAATATCCTAAAGCCTGGAAGCATGGTGACGAGCCGTACTATCCTATGAATGATGATAGAAATAATGAACTTTATGCAAAGTATAGGGGTTTGGCGGACAAAGAAAATAAAGTGATTTTCGGTGGTCGCCTTGGAATGTATAAGTATCTTGACATGCATAATGTAGTAGCTGAGGCATTATTGTGTGTAGAAAATGAAGTGCGTTAATTAAAAAGGTGCTGTTAGAAAACAATATTTTCTGTATACTTATGTCTTATTACAAGAAATAGTACTAAGTAGCAATATATATCTAATTGCGAAGCTCGGTTAGAAATTGATGCTAGAAATAATAGGTGAAGAACAAGTATTGTAGCCTACACAGCTACTGGACGTAGCTGTGAGTATAAACCCGAGACAGGATGCCTTGGTCATACGGTAGGCGGAAGTGCTTGTTCTTCACCTCAATTAATTCAGCGTCAATTTCGGGAGCGAGCCATAGATATATAATGCACGGGAGTACTATTTAAGTAGTATACTGTTGATGTTTATTATTTCTTGTTATGCAACAGCCCATTTTTCTATATTTAATGCTGTAAACTTAGAACTAATTATATGCATTCATATCAAAAAAACTTAATTGAATCCAAAGATTTTCCTTGATAGCGAATAACATAATAGTATGAGTTTTCTTCCTAAATACCCTCTAAATTGTACCAAAGAACCTAAAAAGGACTTATTTACTTCATCATATAATTGTTGGTCTTTTGAACTTAAATAATGCCAAAGCTCTTCCTTTTTATTCATACTTTGCTCTGTATTATCTTTTAGTAACAGTACTGTACTAACTGTCATCATCATAACTAAGTATTTTATCATATATTTACGTAGCTTTTTGCATTCGATGAGCATAGGATTATAGCAGTCTATCATTATTTTTGTAACCTTGAGTTGCTGATCAATGCGCTGTATCATTATTTTCTCATTAACTGATTGATCTACTCTTCCAATAAAATACCTATATAGGTCTAAATCTGTATAGTACATTGTCTTTACATGGGGCAATGGCATATAAACGAAAATATTGTCTACATAGAAGGTATGCTTAGGAAGCAACAGATTACATTCTTTTAGAACCTCTGTTCTATAAATAACAGAATGCATCAGTATATTTTGACTGTATTTAAGAAAACCTAAATCATTCCAAGTGAATATTTTATCTTCAGGCATTGCGCCTTTATAATTAATACTCTTGGATTTACCGATACTCATATTTTCATAAACATAATTTGTAATAAGCATGTCTAAGGAATTTGAATTATTAATCATGTTTCTTAAAATATTTAATACTTTTTGTAAACTAGTTTTATCAAACCAATCGTCACTGTCAAGAACCTTAAAATATACACCGTTTGCGTGTCTAAGCCCCGTGTTTATTACATCACCGTGACCGCCGTTTTCTTTATGGATGGCACGTACTATATTAGGATAGTTCTTCTCATATTCAGCAGCAATTGCTGACGTATTATCACTAGAACCATCATCAATAATTAAAATTTCTAATTCGTCACTTCCTATAAGCAATGATTCAACTGCCCTATTCATATAAGCCGCTGAATTATAGCAAGGTATCACTATAGTCAGAATTTTCATTTTGATATCTCCTGATTATTAATTTTAATTGTTTTACTTAACTGTACACGTGAAGCAAACTGCCACGTTAATTCAGCTAACAAAACTCCTCCAAAAACATCGACAATGACATGCTGTCTTGTTGTTAATGTAGAAATACAAATCATTAGTGCTATTACTAATGATACGTATCGATACCATAAAGGTATGGTTTTACATTTTCTCAAACCAGCAAAGCAATACCAGCTAACTAAACAATGAATTGATGGAAAGAGATTATTTGCAGGGTCTACATTATACAAAAACTGTAACATATCCCAAAAAACACCTGGAGTTGTTATTTCAGGTCTAATATTCGTTGTAGGTAAAGATATATATGTTATAAAGCATACTAATTTTCCTAACAAATCTGCGCAAATAAACCGATAACAATGCTCTTTATCTATTTTGCATATTAAAATGTAATTTATAATCCAAAAAATATAACTTCCAAAATAAATAAGTATAGTTATTGGTACTACTGGTAAAATATCATCAAATTTTGAGGTTAAGTCATAAAAAAACCTATCTTCATAAAAAAGACGTACTCCAGCATATACTGAAAAATTAAAAATTACGCATATAATTAATGGTACAATGGCATATTTAGGTACAAAGGAACGAACTTTTTCTATTATTCTCATGTCATCTCCTGTTTAAACTTAAATGTGTGGGATAATTATCTGTATATAATAATCAGTAATTTCATAAAAAGTGAAAGGGAAAGTTTCATTATTATGTCTTTAATTCTAAAGTCCTTACAGACCCTTATAAAGTATAATATTTATTGCAATATTAAGTCAATATGCTAATGGTGATTTAGATAAATATCAATACAGAAAAATATTGCCAGTCTACCAATTTTTTATCTTATAGGAGAATCACTCCACATAGAAGAAGAACTGAGAATTCGGTTTGCTGCTTCAAGATAATCAATAGTGCTATGGCATTTTTTTATTTTCTTAAGTAGTTTGCCGTCCTTATCAGTGTGAGTTGACAGCTGTCTCCAGAATTCCTTCATTTTATCACATAAATGCTTCTCACCAGATAGGGTATTCTTATAGTAGCTAAAAACCCCATCATGGAATTCTTTGAGTAGAGCAATTTTATCTTCATTCTTAATTGTTTTTCCTTTTATAGCAGAAGGCAAGAAGGGATTGCTAAGAGCACCTCTCCCTAGCATGAAATTTTTTATGTATGGAAAACGTGTGCTTATGCGCAAGAAGTCATCATATGTGAATATATCGCCGTTATAGGTTATTTCGTGCTTACAAGAGGAGGCAATTGCCTCAAAGGAATCCAAATCAACACAGCCAGTGTACATCTGATTGCCTGTACGAGCATGTATTATCACACCTCCTAAGGGATATTCATTGAGAACATCAATAACACGCATACCCTCTTCAGAATTATCTAGACCAAGTCTCATTTTTACAGTTATAGTATATGGTCCAGCGCAAGCTATATCAAGAAGCTTTTTTATCATATCTGGGTAGAGAAGTATTCCAGAACCCCTTTTCTTTCTAGTCACCATAGGAAAGGGGCAGCCTATATTCCAGTTTATTTCTTTATATCCCATATCGGCAATTTTATCGGAAAAAAGCTTGAATTCAGCTCCGTTATTGCTGAGAATTTGAGGGATAATCTTGATACCTTTATTATTATGTTCAACCATAATATCTTTTAAAAGTACAGGATTAACTTTATCCATATCAGCAGTGGCAATAAATGGGGCATAATATGCATCAATACCTCCAAAAAGCTCTGAGTATAAATTTCTATAGCATGCAATAGTCATTCCTTGAATTGGTGCTAGAAAAAGGTTCATATCTATTCATCCTCGGTTATGTTTATTTTAGAAATTAATGTATCATAATACTATATAGTTTACGGAATAAATGCAATAGTAAAATTTATAGTTAATTTTTATATCAATATACTTTCCTAAATAAGTCTATTGGTGTGGTGTTTAAACTAATTCTAGCAATTATCACTAGCCAAACTTTTAAATCGAAAAGTCTATCATACTCAAGTTTATCAATAGTTCGCTGCTAAGTAAATTAAATAAATTTAGCTCGTTGTGCTAATTTATTTTGAACTGAGTTTGCAGATAACTGCTTATTGCTTATACTGGTACGCGAGTACAACTTAGATAAGTTTGTATGGAAGGACCAGTAAACCAGTACTTAAAATTTATATGCAAGGTTCATATAATAATTAGCACAACGCTTTAATTTTAAGCAATAAATTAATTCATTTAAAAGGTCTCTCACCTCAAATTTCACCGCGAACGATGAGTATATAATTTATTTTGGATAATAGAAGTTCCGAGCATGGTGGAGTTATTTGACGAGAAGCTAATTTACCATTAGTATATAAGTTGAATGCGATATGAATGTTAAAAATGAGAAGCTAATATTTTGTGCATACATTGTTCTCTTTGCATATCAAAAAACTGAAAACAGCTTTTTGTGAATTTGAGTAATCCTGTGTATATACAGGGTGCTTTTTTAGAGCTAGAGCTTTTGCAAAACAATAATTTCTGTATACCAATGACTTTTTTGTTTGAAACAGCACCTTGCGTGTCTGTAATGGAGCTGTTATAAAGGAGGAGTAATTATATTTGAAATTGCTGAAACTCAGAGAAAATTTTATAAAAAGGGACTAACAAGGGTAATTGATGAAAGAGTTCTTCAATTGCAGAAATTGAAAAGTGCAATTCTTGCAAGCCAATCAGAAATATACAGTGCTTTAAAGAAAGATTTGGGGAAATGCCAGCTTGAGAGCTATATGACTGAGGTTGGACTTACTATAAATGAGATTGATTTTATGATTAAAAATATTAGAAGGCTGAGTAAATACAAGAGAGTTAAAACACCCTTTATGTTTCTAGGAGGCTCAAGCTTTATTGCTCCGGAACCTTATGGAACAGTACTGATAATAGGTCCTTGGAATTATCCTTTTCAGCTTGTTATGATACCCCTTGTAGGAGCAATAGCAGCAGGTAATTGTGCTGTTGTTAAGCCTTCGGAGCTATCACCAAACGTATCAAAGGTTATAACCAAAATTATAAATGATAATTTTGATAAAGAATATATAGTTTCTGTAGAAGGTGGGGCTGAAACGTCTGAACAACTGCTTTCTCAGAAGTTTGATTATATTTTTTATACAGGAAGTACAACTGTTGGCAGAATAGTTATGGAAGCGGCAGCTAAAAAACTGACACCTGTGACTTTGGAGTTGGGCGGGAAAAGTCCATGTATTGTTGATAAAGAAACTAATTTGGACAATGCTGCAAAAAGAATTGCGTGGGGAAAGCTTATAAATTGTGGTCAGACTTGCGTTGCCCCCGATTACCTTTTTGTGCATAAAGCAATCAAGGACGAGCTAATAAAAAGGATTGTAGCTGCAATTAATGAATTCTATGGCAGTAATCCAATAAATAGTGAGCAATATTCTAAAATAATTAATGAGCGACACTTTAACAGGCTGTTATCCTTAATTAATAATCAAAGTATAATATATGGCGGTCAACATAACATAGAAGAATTGAAAATTTCTCCTACAATAATCTATCCTGTTTCGATGGATAGTAAAATAATGCAGGATGAAATTTTTGGACCAATTCTGCCCATAATGGAATTTGAAAACCTCAATGAGGTTATTGATTTTATCAATGATAGACCAAAGCCATTAGCTTTGTATTTTTTTTCAAATAATAAACATAAGGTGCAAAAAATCATCACGGAAACCTCATCTGGTGGAGTGTGTATCAATGATACTATTAACCATATTACAAATGCATATTTACCATTCGGAGGAGTTGGTGACAGCGGAATAGGAAACTATCATGGTATAGCAACTTTTGATACGTTTTCACATAATAAAAGTATATTGAAAAATCAAATAGCCTTTGATATCAAGCTTAAATATCCACCTTACAAGGTATCTATTAATTTAATGAAAAAAATATTTAAATATTTACTACATTGAGTAAATATCACCTACATTGGCAAAAAACGCTTGCGTTTTTTGAGACTCGAAAGTGCACCATGTAAGAACAAACAATACTTTCGAGTTTATTTTAGCAACAAACCATTGATAAATCTATTGCACCAATAGATTTTTATGTGCGAAGTTTGAGTAATATATGAAGACAATGTTGAAAAGGAAGTGTAATATATGTTAAAAGAGAAACCAGCATATCTATTAAATGATAAATTTGATGATATATATTTTGATGTAGTTGATGCAATAGATGAAGCGCAGCAAATTTATTTAATTAATAATAATCTTATTGAGCGAGTTGGAAAAGGTTTGGAGATTGGTGCGCCGTTTATTATTGGAGAAACAGGGTTTGGAGCAGGGAGATTGGTAGTTTCACTAATGCAATATTTGGACAAAAGTAGTTTGAAAAATGTCTACATAGAATATAATTCAGTTGAACTATACCCAATGAGTCCTGAAAGAATGCATAATATACTTAATGGATTTAGAGAACGGGTGGGTGATAAAATTGATGCCCTTGTGAAAGCGTATCAAACTATTGATATAAATGTTAGTGGCTGGCACACTGCGGAAATTACACAGTCCTTTGGAACTCTAAAATTAAATTTATGGGTGGGGGAAGCCCTTGAGATGGCTAGTTCCTTAGAAAAAAGCTGTGATGTATGGTTCCTCGATGGTCATAGCCCTAAAAAAAATCCTGAAATGTGGCGCCCAGAGCTTTTATTGGAAATTGGGAAAAAGACAAAGGTAGGAGGAACTTGTGCTACTTTTACTGTTGCAGGTGCTGTAAAAAGAGCCTTGACCGATGCTGGATTTATAATTAAGAAATTTCCTGGGTGTGGTGGCAAAAATGAGGTGCTTCAGGGAGTAAAAATGATTGAATCAAGATGTGGGTTAAGTTGTGAAGAATGTTCATACAGGGAACTTTATAAATGTGGGGGATGCATCCAAACACAGGGTAATCCCTTCCATGGAGAATGTCCTGTGGCAAAGTGCTGTCAAGCTAGAGAAATTGTACATTGCGGAAAGTGTCCGAACATCCCATGTAAGTTATTGACAAAGTATTCACATGATTCGGAACATGGTGACAATCCCAAAGGAGCAAGGATTGAACAATGTAAGAAATGGGCAGAGACCTGATTTTCATTCAAATAGAAGTTATAAGCTACGGAGGAAATAATATCCACATAAAAAGTAAATAGATACCGCATTATTATATGAGAGTCTATTTTATATAATGGAGGTATAAAATGAGAAACAAATTTATATGTATTTTGATGTGCTTATCTATTTGTATCCAGTGCTTTTCTATTATCGGATTTAATTCAGAACATGCAATTGCAGCTACTGTTAGCATAACTAATGGAATCCAATTTAAAGATACATCTGGAAATATAATACATGCTCATGGTGGGGGATTAATTAAGTACGGTGACTATTATTACTGGTATGGTGAATATCGTGATAGCAGTAATTATTTTCTTGGGGTAAGATGCTATAGATCAACTGACTTAAAAAACTGGGAATATCGTGGAGAGGTTCTGGACCCAAAGTCAGCAACAGAACTTAACAAATGTAATGTTGAGAGACCAAAGGTTATGTATAATGCATCAACAAAGCAGTTTGTAATGTGGATGCACTGGGAAAATGGTGTTAACTATGGACAAGCCAGAGCAGCAGTCGCATATTGCAATACACCAGATGGAAAGTTTACATATCATGGAAGCTTCAGGCCAATGGTAAATTCAGGTGTAACAGATCATGGTTTACCGGGATACATGTCAAGAGACTGTAATGTTTTCGTTGATACTGATGGAACAGGGTATTTCATATCTTCATCAAATGAAAATATGGATTTACATTTATATAAATTAACACCTGATTATAAAGGAATCGCTTCTCTTGTTACTAAGCTGTTCGTAGGAAAACAAAGAGAAGCGCCCTGCCTTATTAAGAGGAACAATTACTATTATCTTATAACATCAGGTTGTACAGGCTGGGATCCAAATCAGGGCAAGTATGCTTATTCAACTAATCTGGCAAGTGGTTGGTCTGATCTTTATAACTTAGGGGATTCCACTACTTATAATTCACAGCCTGCATATATTATACCTGTTCAGGGGACTAATGATACAAGCTATTTATATACAGGAGACAGATGGGCTGGCGCTTGGGGCGGTAAGGTTAATGATTCTAAGTATGTGTGGTTGCCTCTGATATTTGAATCAAATACAAGTCTTAAGCTGCCTTATTCTGATTCTATACAAATAGATGCTGCGTCAGGTACTATATCATATAAGGATGATACTACTGCGCCAGATCTTAGTGATGGATGGGGTTTGGTGTTCAGTGATGATTTTGATGGGACAAGTCTTAATACTAAAAATTGGAATTACAACTATCCTTGGGGAAATACTCACACTAATAGAGCTTACTGTGCTCCTGAAAATGTAAGCGTAGCAAATGGGGTATTAAAAATAAAAGGTGAAAATAAAAGACATCCAAATGCTCCTGCAACTATAAACACATATGATGGAACCTTTTCTTTGGATTATACATCTGGTGCGATAAATACAGACGGCAAGTTTAATTTTACTGCTGGTTATATAGAGGGAAGATTTAAAATACCTGGAACATTAGGCTTCTGGCCATCATTTTTTACTCTAAATTCAAATGGTGGAAGACCACCTGAAATAGATATATTTGAAATATTATGCCATGAACCAACAGCATTGCATACAAATTATCATTATGGTAGTTCGAAATCTCACTACTATAAACAAACAGTAGTAGATTTGTCAAAGGATTTTCACACATATGCTGTAGAATGGGATTCTGAGTATATCAAATGGTATTTAGACGGGAAACAGGTAGCGAGTGCATTTAGGGACTCTCAAGCTATAGCTGCGGCAAAAGATATGTACTTGATAATTAACCTTGCTGTAGGTGGTTGGGAAACTGATCCTAGTAGTTCTACTGATTGGTCTCAGGGCTTTGAGTGTGACTGGGTAAGAGTTTGGCAAAAAGGTGCTGTATCAATTCCAGAAGTAACCTTAGGTGACATTAATAATGACAAGGCAGTTGACTCAATAGATTTTGCGCTGCTAAAGAAGCATTTGCTGGGAGATAGCGTATTATCAGATGAACGTGCCCAAAAAGCTGCTGATGTAAGCAAAGACGGGACAGTAGATGCAATAGATTTTGCGCTTTTAAAGAAATATTTGTTAAAAGCAATAACAGAATTTTAAATAAATATTTATCTTGAAAAATGCAGTAGATATAGATATAATTATTAATACTAATTTATATATTTAAAAACAGTGAAGAAAAAGCCAAGATTTAATTTATTTCTCAAGAGAGCCGATGGTTGATGGGAATCGGTGAAAGGTTAAATCAATCCACTTTTGAGCTGTCGGTGATGAATCGAAAGGCTAGTACCCTTTATCCTACTATATAAGAGGTTGATTATTTAAATAATCAGCAATTTGAGTGGCAACGCGGATACCTTCCGTCTCATTTATTTATGAGATGGGAGGTTTTTTATACTTTTGGGAAAAATACTAATATACTAAGTATATAGTTACATTATTCTCACCAAAAAAGTGTTTAGAAATACAATAAAAATATATTTAGAAAACCTATTTTCAAAAGAATCCTAAATATTATTTGGAAATTTAATCCATAATATAGGGAGATTAATGAGATAGTACGAGTAATGAGAGATATTACAAGGAGGAAGTATATGTTAGATTTAAAATTTTTAAGAGAAAACCCTGAAATTGTAAAACAAAATATTAGAAATAAATTTCAGGATAACAAGCTTGGTTTGGTGGATGAAGTTATAGCATTAGATGTTGAGCTTAGAAACACTAAAGTAGAAGCCGAGTCTTTACGTGCAAATAGAAATAAGATTTCAAAAAGCATAGGTGGCTTAATGGCTCAGGGTAAAAAGGAAGAAGCAGAGGAAATGAAGAAGCAGGTTACTGCAAATTCAGACCGTTTGGCTCAATTGCAGATATTGGAGGATGAGCTAGAAGAGAAGGTTAAAAAGATAATGATGGTCATTCCAAATATAATTGATCCTAGTGTTCCAATTGGTAAGGATGACAGTGAAAATGTTGAAATTCAGGTGTATGGTGAGCCATTTGTACCTGATTTTGAAATACCTTATCATACAGAAATAATGGAGAAGTTAAGCGGTATTGATTTGGAAAGTGCCAGAAAGGTTGCTGGTAATGGCTTCTACTATCTGATGGGAAACATTGCGAGACTTCATTCTGCTGTTATTTCATATGCAAGAGACTTTATGATTAATCGTGGATTTACGTACTGTATACCACCTTTCATGATTCGCAGCGAGGTTGTTACAGGTGTAATGAGCTTTGCTGAAATGGAAGCCATGATGTATAAGATTGAAGGCGAGGACTTATTCCTAATTGGTACCAGTGAACATTCAATGATTGGAAAATTTATTGATACTATTTTAACAGAAGAGGCATTGCCACAAACCTTGACAAGCTACTCACCTTGCTTCAGAAAAGAAAAAGGAGCTCATGGACTTGAAGAAAGAGGAGTATATAGAATTCACCAATTTGAAAAGCAGGAAATGATAGTGGTATGTAAACCTGAAGAAAGTATGATATGGTTTGAAAAAATGTGGCAAAACACAGTAGATTTGTTCCGCTCATTAGATATTACAGTGAGGACTTTAGAGTGTTGCTCAGGCGATTTAGCAGATCTTAAAGTAAAATCTATTGATGTAGAGGCTTGGTCTCCAAGACAAAAGAAGTATTTTGAAGTAGGAAGCTGCTCAAATCTTGGAGATGCGCAGGCAAGGCGTTTGAAGATTCGTGTAGACGGCAAGGATGGAAAATACTATGCACATACCTTGAACAATACAGTTGTTGCACCACCTAGAATGTTGATAGCATTCTTAGAAAATAACCTGAACGCTGATGGTTCTGTTAATATCCCTGCTGCGCTGCAGCCTTACATGGGTGGAATGACCATAATTAAGTAAACTTTACAAAAAAATGATGATTTTATTGGGTAAATTGCTCAAGTTTAAAGAGGCATATCAGTTATCTATAGGGTACATGATATGCCTTCCTAAATTAGAATTTATTTCATTTTTTGAGTTATACATTCCTCAATTTTCCGTTTTTTTATTAAATCAAAATAATATTGTGTAAGACAAAATAAAGTGAATTTATTGTAAATATAAGTAATGATTTCATATTTATCTTCATTATAAAAAATATAGTCAAAACAAATACTATAATGTAAAAATATCTTTGCTATAAGGAGAATTTGCATATGACTACGTACACAGGTGTTGTTAAATGGTTTGATAATGAAAGAGGTTATGGTTTTATTTCTACAAACGAAGGTGACGATGTTTTTTTACATCATTCCCAAGTCAAAGAAAAAGGAAACGATAAGGATATTCATGAGGGTGAATCGGTAATATTTGATATTATAAAGGATAAAAAAGGGCCATCAGCTGTAAATGTTCAGAAGGTGTAATCCTGCCTGCTATAATTGCCCTTAAATTAACACATTGTGCTCATTATTTTATGAATCTTGCAGATAAATTTAAAGTAGTGGCTTACTGGTACTTCCGTACAAACTTATCTAAATGGGTACTCCCAAGATATTTGTTGAATTAGTATTGGTTCATCATAGTTAATTATACCGCCTTACTACATTCAGCATCCATGTTTCATTGTAAGCTAAAACCTACATCCTGTAGGTTTTGCGGTAAAATCAACTATTCTTCACCTACAAATTCAAACAAATATCTTTAGCCGAGTATCCCATTTCTAAGTTGTACTTGTGTACCAAAGGGTAAGATTAACTTTAAGCTCCCTGCTCACATTTACAATCCACGGTTAGTTTGCTGTATTTATTCCTCACAACCTTATAAATTAAATTAATTTTGATATAATCTCTTGAAAGTGTATTGTTTATACGAATTTATAATTAAAATGTGGAATCACATTTAATTGATAGCAGATACAGCGTTAGTGCAAAGCTCGAAAATTTTATTTAGTTACATTAACAGTACACTTTACTTTTGTTCCATCTTCAGAAGCGTATATGTAGGCGGTACCTTTTTTTATAGCCGTAATGGTTCCTTTCGAATCTACTTTTACCACCTTTGAATTGCTTGAAGACCATACTGGGGATAAACCTGAAGAAACATTTGCAGTTATTTTTGCAGAAGAGCCCTCTTTTAAGCTTAATTCTGATGAACTTAAAGTTATAGTTGGCTTTTCAACAATAACAGTGCAGCTTTTTGACACACCATCAACAGTAGCGGTGATGGTAGCAGTTCCATGCTTAACTGCTGTTACATTGCCTGAGGCGTCTACGGTAGCAACACTTTTTTTGTTAGTCCTCCAAACTGGGCTTATGCCAGAAGATACAGTTGCTGAGAGCTTTGATTTTTGATTTCGGTATAATTTAATGCTAGTATTGTTTAGAACAATTGTAGGTGATTTAACTTTGATTTTGCAAGTGGCGCTACTTCCATCAGATGTGGCTGTTATTATAGCTTCTCCCGGTTTAATGCCTATTACAGTGCCATTTTCATCAATTGTGGCAATGCTTTTTTTGTTGCTTTTCCATATGACTTTTGAATTGTTTGAGGTGGTTGCTGACAGCTTTATAGTCTGATTTCGCTCTATGGAGGCACTTGTTTTACTAATGGTGATTTTTGTTTTGTTTACAGTAAGCTTACAAGCTGCTTCTGCATTATTTATTTTAGCTGTAATTGTAACTGTTCCGGATTTTTTTGCAGTGACTAAACCATAAGTATTAACAGAGGCAATACTTGAATCGTTGCTTTTCCAGGTGGGATTTTTACCATTAGAAGTCAGTGCTAAGATATAAAATTGATTGCCTATATCAACAACTGCAGAATATTTAGATAGTAAAATAAAGGATATAGAAGAACTTGCATACAAAGTTTGAAATGGTAATGAAAAAATGGTTATAAAACATAATATTAATGCTAATAGGGTTTTTTTAGTCTTTGACATTAGAATCCTCCATTCATAGAATGTGAGGAATAAATGATAATATATAGATAAACAGCAAACTTAAATTTATTTTAGCATAAATGGATAAAACTTGTAAATGATTTTGTTTTGATTATTTTTATCTGGCATTCTAATGGGTGCAGCAGAGGCACTTGGTTTATGTAGTGTTAAATTATTAAAATAAAAGGAATATAAAGCAATATTAAATTATATTTTACAATATATAAAAATAATGGTATATTATCTAGGACACGTGTCTAAAAAAGTAAGTAGATTTTAAGAAATATTAACACACAAGGAGAGATTAATTTTGACTAATAAAAAGAGTATTTTTTGCATTTTATCTGCAATAATGGTTGCTTTTCTAAGTATTTCATCAGTATCTGCTTCAGATTATACACCTCTTTATCCTTTATCAGGTAATATACGCGGATTAACGCTGCTAATAGACTTTCCAGATGTAAATTGCAGTATAACAAAACAGGATATAGACGATATGCTAAACCAAACTGGATATACAGGGTATGAAAACAGTTGTTCTGTAAAGGACTACTTCTACCGTTGTTCAGGTGGAGAATTGACTTATACAAATGCGGTAGCAGATTATTATACTGCACCAAATAATAAAAGTTATTATGATGATAACAGCTCGTTTTATGATAATCAGGCAAGGACAGACGCTTTAATTAAAGATGCGTTAGAAGAATTGGAAAGTAATGGTTTTGACTTTTCTACTCTTACTGTAGACTCAGAAAATAATGTATTGGGTTTAAGTGTCTTATATGAAGGTAATCCGAGCTATCAGAGCCGTGGATTGTATCCACATGTAACAGATTATGCCTCCATTCAAGTTGGAGGTGTAAATTTTAAAACATATCTAATAAGCAATATAGGTATTGATGATTTAGAAATAGGTACATTTATCCATGAGACTGGGCACTCTCTGTGTAAGTGGCCGGATAATTATTATTATTTATCAGCTAATGCACAATTATACCAAGGGACAGGTGGGTTTGATATAATGTCGACTCATGCTTATAAAAACCCCGCCTCCTCCTAATCCTTTATTTAGAAATATTATTTCTGGTTGGGGAACTGCAATATCTCTTAATGACTACCCTGATGGCTCAAGGATTTCTGTCACTCCTAATTCCGTTGATTCTTATGTTTTCCGCAAAAGCCCTGACAGTACGGACTTTTATATGATAGAAAGTTTGGATAACCAACAGGAGTATACATCCTTGCCGGGAAGCGGTTTGGCAATATATTATGTTGATGAGTTAGCGAGGCGTATACCAGTAGAATTGGTTGAGGCAGACGGCTTAAGGGAGATATACAATGATATTAATGAAGGCGAGCCGCAAGATTTGTTTTATGAGGGCAATAATAACAGTTTTACACCTTATACTACGCCAAGTACTACTAAATATCATGATAGTTCATATGGAATACCATTACATATTACTCAGATTAATTCCAGTGGAACTGAGTTTACATACCATGGCACATTGCTTGGAATGCCGGAAAATTTAAGCCTTGTTAATGATGGGGCAAATATAAAGTTAACATGGGATAATGTAACTGGTGCATCAGAGTATGAGGTTAGCATTGATGATAGCTCATATGTAAGCACTGGCTTAAACACCTACTACACTATCGATAATACAAGCAGTCACAAAATAAAAGTCAGGGCAAAGGATGCTTATGGTAGAATTAGTAATACTGCACAGGCTGTAGGAATAAAATACGGAGATATTAATGAAGATGGACAAATAACTATAGCTGACAAAAACTTGCTGACAGATTATCTCCTAGACCCGACACAAACCCCATTGACAAATGAGCAGTTAATTGCAGCAGACGTAAACGGTGACAGTTTAATAGACTCATTAGATTGTACAAATATAAATATGTATGCTAATGGAATAATCTCTGAATTCCCTGGAGGAAGAAGATTAAAGTTAGTAATATATGGGGACTTAAGCGGTGATGGTTTAGTAACAGAAGAAGACATAGAACCAACATACTGGAATTGGAGTCAGGATGTTTGGGATAGCCGGCAAAAAGTGGCAGCTGATGTCAATGGTAATGGAGTAGTCGACTTTGACGATTTAACTGCTATCGACAGATATATAAGCGGTGTTTTCCTTATTTTTCCATACAATATATAAGCAAATTTATAGTAATTGCTAGCTCAATAAGGAGTACTGCGATAGCAGTACTCCTTTATTATGGGTTTTAAAATATGAAAAGGTATAACGACTTATTTATCTTTCAGCTCCGACGAGTAAATATTTATTCTAGTTAGTTATTACCAAAACTGTTAAAATGTGATATAATATTATTAGCGAAAGTTGCTAATGTCAATAGTTCTAGGGGATAAAAATGAGTAGGATTACCAGAAGAATCAAGAGAGAAAAAGAGGAGCAAATAAATTTTTTCGAGGAGTTTATAAAATTACAAAAACACTTTTTTAAAGATATTTTTAAG
>JAEWZA010000095.1 GCA_023395575.1 Bacillota bacterium | reverse complement strand
CGCTGGATTTTGAGTCCAGTGCGTCTGCCAATTTCACCACTTCGGCGCGTTAATTTCCTGTCGCTTGAATATAATAACACACAAACAATAACAAATCAATACTAAATTTTAAAAAATATTTCTAGTACTTCAAAACCCCTTCTAGCAAATCAAACTGATCGAGAGGTAAATTCAGCGAGGATATGTTTGATACTCGCAGAGGTGCAACAAATCCAAGCCTAATTGAAACAAAGCCCTTTCTTCTCTTAAAAATGCTGCCTGAAGCGGTAATGCTCTCTATACTCTTTGTTTTTATAATAGCCACCCGCTTGCTGAATGCTCCTGCTGAAAGCACAACATTGCTCTCTCCTACGCTTATTCCGGCATTGATATACTTTTGTATTGCGTGAGCAACTGAAAAAGCTAAAAAGACTAGAGCTAATGCCATTACTATATAATTAGTAATAAGTATTGCTGTTGTAACTGCACCTATTACACATATTACAGCAAATATAAACAAAGGGTTGAAGAAAAAGTATCTTATTGCCTTTCTCTCTGGTTTACAAAGGCTATAATCTAAAGAATATTCAGGTAATACACTATTAACTATTTCTTTAATTTTTTCTTTTTTGGCAATTGGAAAAATAATGGCCTTCTCAGTTCCACCCTCTTCTGACTTGTCACCATAGCCTATTACTATTACCTCTGCTGAATAAAGCTTAAAAACTCTCATAAGAAAGCTTTGTTTCAGAATAATACCATTTATTTTACTTTTCTGTAGTGAAAAGCTCTTTTTATTCAATAGTCCGTATTGCACTTTCAGTGTATCCTCATCTGCCCAAACGCTGAAAGCATAATACTTTATAACTGCTTTTACTATTGACATTACGACTGCTATCAAATATACAATAATTATTATTGCAATTATCATAGCTGTCATTAATGCCCCCTCAACCTTACCTTTTATAAATGGAATAATGAAACTTGTTAGTGATCCGATAATAGCAATTATACTCATAATATAGGCAGCCTTAGACTGTAACAACCCTAGCTTTATAAAATCTCCTATTTCCCCTTTAATTGCCCCTGACTCATGTTGATTATTCACTGCATCAGTATAATTACCAGTAATTATCTTTTTAAACTGAATAGCTTCTTCTTTCTTTAAAGTCAAATTAATCTTAGATTGATTTGCAATCTCATTTGTTTGGCTTGCATTATCCACTTTAATTTTATAAACACCAAATATCTGATACAAGATATTTTGAGAAAGGTCTACAGTGGTAATAGTAGAAAAGGGGAGCTCAGTTCTCTTTTTATTGAGCACACCAGATTCTACTATTAGATGTTCTTCTGTTAAGGTGTAATATGTAAAGAAATAATTAATCAGCTTCAATATAGGGCTAAACAAAATAGCCACTACAGGTATCAATGCCTGCGTGTCAAATGTATTTAGTAGAAAAGCACTAAAAATAATACTAACTAAAAGTAGTGGTATTTCTGATATTTTTTCAAATATAATTAAAAAATGTCCTCGTCTATGCTTAAATTCCAATTTGCCCTCCTATATTAAAAAGCACACATCCACAATATTAATTCTTGTTGCATTTGTATGTTAAATTGATTTTATTGCTCAGAAGACCATCGATAATTCTTCCTCACTGATTGTTATTTCTCATTATTATCAAGTCTGATATACAACTTTGCTTTGAGCATTTCAGCCATAGCGCTTGCGTCCTCACTTGAAATACCCTCAATACCAAAAACTCCACTTGCAGTATGTACATTTATTGTTGAAATACCAAGCCTGCGGTTTATAGGTCCCTGGGATATTGTTATATGCTGCACTCTAACAATTGGGATGACAGTAATTTTAATTAAAAATATTCCATGTCTGATTTCTATTCTATCATCTGAAATAATGTATCCCCATTGTCTGTATTCAATTGCTGGATATAGAAAAAGACCTAAAATCATATAGCTTAATATTGCTCCTGCAGCAATATATCCATAAATTACATATGTTTCAAGGAAAGTCACTCTGGACATAATTATCAGAGCAACTATTAAAATAGCTCCAATAATCAAAATGCTAATTAATCTAACAATTCTCCAAGAAATTAAAATTCTATTATCAAGTTTTTGATACTCCATTATTGCCTCCAATATATATTGTAATCTAGTTATTTTGATTCATTAAAAATGTCAATATTGCTCAAACTTATAAATGGTTTAACCTAACCTTTACACCTTAAATCCTATTGGTGTTCAACAACCAATTCATACAATTATTTCTAACTTAACCTTTCCATTGATAAGTTTAAACACCTACAATTAAACTGGGAAAGTTAAATTATTAATATCAATTTGTATATACCTTTAAATTGCCATTTATGCCCCTGCTATAAAACTCAATGAGAAGAAGCTTCAGCATAATCAGCATTAATCGTATTTCTACATTATATATATCATATTATTCATAAAAAATATACTATTCACTTTTATTTATTTGGGAAAGTGGAGTTGTTTATTATAGATTATGCTTTCATAGGCTAAACTATATCAATAGACTTTTTGTGGGAAATTTGGGTTAATAATCTGCTTTCCGTCTAAATAGCAAGCCCCTTTAGTAAATTCAGTCAAATTAAATATATTATGAAATTGACATATACATCCTTTATTTGATAAAATAATTGTTTGTATGTAATAAATAATTAAATTAATTATTAAACTTTCGCACTGATGTATTATATTTTGATGATAAACTTGCTCATCAATCTACTTTATTTGTGAACGCGTGATTTAATAATTATATATACCAATATGTTTTAATTATCACTGGAGGTTCTATGAAAAAAGATAGTTTAAGCTTTGAAAAAATGGGTGTAATGCCAATTGGTAAATTATTGGCAAGCATGTCAGCACCAGCTATGCTGTCAATGTTTGTCCAATCACTATATAATATTGTTGAT
>JAEWZA010000454.1 GCA_023395575.1 Bacillota bacterium | reverse complement strand
TACATGGACAATAATGTTACTAATGGATGTAGGCCAATCTGGCTTCCTATAATTTTAGGCTCCATTATTTGTCTTATTAATACTCCTAAAATATATATAATTGCTAGCCCAAGAGCTAATGGCATATTTCCAATAAAAATATTCCATAATATCCATGGAACCATAACTGCACCTGTACCCACGATAGGTATTGCTTCAGAAATACCAACTATAAGAGCTATTACAAGTGCATATTTAACATCTAAAATATATAATCCTACACTGACCTCAACAAATGTAAAGCCCATAAGTATAAGTATTGCTTTGAAGTAGCCAAATAAAGCATTAAAAGTATCCTTTTTTAAATGCGGTAGCTTTTTCCTCCAGGTTAATGGTATTTGCTTATAAAAGAATATTGATATTTTCTTTTTGTCACTGCTAATAAAATACGTTGCTAAAATAGTTACTATAAGGAATACAGTTAACTTTGGAATTGAGGATGCAGTATTAATTGTGTATTGAATAATGGCAGTAATTATATTTGTAAGCTTATTAGATATTGAAGAAAGATTTTTAGTTATAGCTTCAGTAGCCTCATATGGTAATGCATTATAGAAAGATGTAATCTTGTCAGTTAGAGTATCTAATTGGGTTGAAAGATCATTGGAATAAACCGTTAAATTATTACGCAGAATTATTAATTCATCATAAATTTTAATTATTCCCAAAGTTATTACTGTTACAAGTATAGACATTGTAATTAGTAAAGATATGATGGCAGCAATTCTTCTAGATATCTTAAATTTTTGTAAGATTCGAATTACTGGTTCATTTATATATGAAACTATAACTGCAATAATAAAGGGTGCAAAGAACGGGAATAAATAGGTGATTGATACATATATAATTGCAAAAATAACCATGATTAATAGGAGCTTTTTAACTGTACCTTGATATTTACTCCATAGTTCCATGCTATAACCTCCGAAAAGTTTTGATACCTACAATTTTCAATAGGGAAAGTGGATTTGCCTATAATTTAACAAGCATTTATATACATTTTTAGTCCATGGTGTTTTGACCTTTAATATATCTATACATAAGAATTCTTGAACATTTAGAAAACCATTTATTAAATATTCTATTCTCATTAAAATTTAATTAACACTAATACTATTTTAAACAATGCCAAGTACCAATGCAATGGCTATCAAAACATATTTTATATTTATAGAAAATTAATCGTATACAATAAATACTTTATTTCGCTATTAAGGGACTGTACTTGCTTCCAAATCAAAAATTCTGCTTGTTAAAAAAACAGCAAATAGAAACAAAGGCAATGGATTTATATTGTATACAATATTCAGAATCTTTTTTCCAAATGCTTCAATTTGCGCCTTTTAGGTTGTATTTTTTTCAAAAGTGTTGTAAAATTAAATGCGGAATATAATTAATGTTGGAAGTCGATTGAAGTCATATTTTATTGCGATTCTTATTGTTATAATAGGATTGCCTAATAAGGATTTTTTCACTTTAGTTATTGACCAAGGAAATTTGCTTGGTGTTTTTTGGCAAATTTTCTTAAATTTAAGTTGTTGTATATTTTTAGAATAGTCATTAATAAATGACAGGGTTCTGAAAAATAAAGGGGTTAAAATAATATTTTGAAAGGAGAATTAGCTGTGGATTGGTATTTATTACTGTCAGCTATTCTGCTGCCTGCACTTAGTGCGGTGCTATGCTTTATTGTTAAAAATCAAAAAGCTCGTATTGCAATTGTTAGTATTTCTACATTGATACTTTTTGCAGTAGCTTATGGATTTATTGTACTTTTATTAAACTCTCCAGATGGAAGGATTGTTTATCATTTTAATGAAAGTACACTTGAGGTGACTAACTGGATAATAAAGGGACTTGATTTGCTATTATTTAGTTATATCGCATATGTGGGTATAAAGCATAAAAAAGCAATAGTAGTTGTTTTATGTGTTTTACAATTCATACCTTGGGCATTATTCGAGGTATTTGGTGTTTTCGGAAAAGTTTTTGAACCAGAACAAGCATTTGTTATTGATTATCTATCACTAATAATGATAATGCTTGTATCAATAATTGGTCCTATTATTACCTTCTTTGCTCTAGGATATATGAAAGAGCATGAGCATCACTTAAAATTACCTGTATCAAGACAACCTAGGTTTTTTATGATACTGTTTGTATTTTTAGCTGCTATGAATGCTTTGGTAATGACAGACAATTTATCTTGGATGTATTTTTTCTGGGAAATAACAACACTTTGTTCATTCTTGCTAATTTCACATGATGGAACAGAGATAGCAATTAAGAATGGTTTAAGAGCTTTATGGATAAACTCTGTTGGAGGCGTAGCATTCATTATTGCAATTATATTAGTGAATTCTAGCTTAGATACGCTTTCAATACAGGCTATTTCAGAATCAGGAATGCAGGGAGCATTTACAGGAATGTTGCCAATAGCTCTTGGATTACTTTGTATAGCTGGATTTACTAAATCAGCACAGTTCCCATTCCAAAGCTGGCTGTTAGGAGCCATGGTTGCACCAACTCCTGTATCGGCGCTACTTCATTCAAGTACAATGGTTAAAGCTGGCGTATATTTGGTGGTAAGAATCTCACCAGCATTCTCTGGTACTATATTGGGACAACTTGTTGCTATTAGTGGTGGATTTACCTTTGCAATTGCTTCGGCAATAGCCATTAGTCAAAGTAATGGTAAAAAGGTTTTGGCTTATTCAACTATTGCAAATTTAGGATTGGTAATTTGTTGTGCCGGTATTGGAACAAGGATTTCTATTGCAGCTGCAATACTTTTGATGATTTTCCACGCTGTATCAAAAGGCTTATTATTCCTTTGCGTTGGAACCATTGAACAGGGTATTGGAAGCCGTGATATTGAAGATATGCAAGGTTTATTTAAATTAATGCCGTTTACTACAGTAATAACAGTAATTG
>JAEWZA010000451.1 GCA_023395575.1 Bacillota bacterium | reverse complement strand
AAATTACTGTTGAAGAAGCAATCGAGCTAATGAAGTAACAAGGAATTATATTATGGATATTTTTAGGAGGGAATAAAGTGATGTTAATTAGTGAAGAGAGATTATTAATATTTAGAATGCTTGAAGAAAAAAAGATAACAAGTGAAGAGGCTGCAAAAATATTAGCTGCATTAGATCAAGAGCCAAAACAAGAGACTAGTGAGAACTTTAGGAGAAATCAGAACCAAAGGCAAAACGGATTTACCGACGAGGCTGCAAAGGTTAGAGAAAGAGTAAACAATTGGAAAAAAGAATTTAAAAACAATTATAGCCAAGCTGATTTTGACAATATGATTGATGATTTTGCAAATAAAGCTGAAAAAATAGGCAAGAACGTTGCTGCAACAACATTTGGAATAGTTGATAAAGTTATTGATTATGTTGGAAGCTTTGTTGATACAAATTCTTTCAATATTTTTGGAAGCCTGCAAACAGTTCAAAAGAATTTTGATATTATCCCTGCACAAAGCGCTACTTTTGAGATTTCAGCAATTAATGGGTCTGTCTCTATTAAGAAGCATCTTGACCAAAGCGTAAAGATTATTGCTAGAATAAAAAGTGCAGCTCCAAATGGTGAAGGTATAATTTCCTTTGTTGATGACCCGAATGCCATAGCACTTAAACTAAACAGTACTGCAATGAATGTAAGTGTTTCATATGAAATTTTTATACCTGAAATTAAATTTAAATCAATTAAAATAGAAAATTCAAATGGTAAGATTTATATTGAGGATTCTCTTTCTGAAGAAGTTACAGCAACTACCAAAAATGCTCACATTGAGCTGATGGGAGTTAATAGCGACAAAATAGCTGTAAACACCAAGAACGGTAGAGTCCAGATGAACTACATCATTGGTAATAAAATAGAAATAAATACTACTAATGCGGTTATTGATATAAAGCATATAAAAGTGCAGGATATTAGTGCGATAACTATAAATGGCAGAATTGTAATAGAAAATGCACAGAATATTGATGAAAATACCGATATGAATATGTTATTAAAGACTTCAAATGGCGGTATCAAGGTTAATATGAATGACTTAGATGGCAGAATGTACAAAGTAAAAGCACACGCAAGTAATGGTTCTATTAATTTACTTATACCTGAGATAGTGTATCATAATGTTAACCGCAGAGGTGAAGCAGGAAGCTTTGTAGAGGCTGAAAGCAAGAATTTTGAAACAGGGCTAAACAAGGTTATAATTACTGGTGAGACTGTGAACGGACAAATTGAAATAGTTAAGTAATTCTAATCTGAGATTCAGATGACATCCCACTTCTGAATCTCAGACCTCCTGATATAATTAAGATGGTTTTTTTATATAAATTGCTATAAACTCCATAATATTAATTTTAAGTTATTTCCATAAATTTATTAAGGTAATAGAGCGTGAAGGCTAACTGCTTTCATGCTCTATTTTTAGGATTACCTATCGATTCATGCAATTATTTCAAACAAATTTCCTCATAGATAAGTTTGAATACCCATAGACTGAGTTAATAATCTATACTATATGGATGAATAGCGACGAGCATGTAAAATTGCAATATTTTGCCTGCTGTTTTTTTATTACAATTGCACAGTAAATATGTTCATGATATAATACTTAATTGCGTATGACATGTTATTTACGTCAATTACTAGCGGTTGATAGTTTTGGTTTGAGGATAGCCGTTCTATTTGTAAACGACAAGTGTTTTTGTTGTTTTAATGGATTTTGTTAAACAAAGTTAGTTTTTGACTAGAGAAATGTAATTAATGTGAGTAGAGAGTAATCTTGAGTTTGGAGGATGTTATGTTTGATAAACTGCAGGTGGCAGAGGATAGGTACGAGGAAATAAGCCATAAGCTTAGTGACCCGGATGTTATTAGTAATCAAGATGAATATAAAAAATTAATGAAGGAATTTGCTGACTTAGAGGAAATTGTACAAAAATTTAGAGAGTACAAAAAGATTACTAGTGATGTTGAGGAGGCTAGAGCACTTCTTGACGAAAATCTTGAGAAAGAATTTCATGAGATGGTGCAGCATGAGTTCCAAGAAGCGCAAGAAAAGCTTGAGAATATAAAGAAACAGTTAAAAATAATGCTTGTCCCAAAGGACCCTATGATGATAAAAACGTTATTGTTGAAATACGAGGAGGTGCCGGCGGCGAAGAGGCTGCATTATTTGCAGGTGTTCTTTTCAGAGCTTTGACAAGATATGCTGAAAGACAGTATTGGAAAACAGAAATATTAGATGAGAATCCAACTGAACTAGGTGGCTTTAAAGAAGTGGTTTTCTCCATTGAGGGTAAGGGTGCATATAGCAGACTGAAGTTTGAAAGTGGAGTACACAGAGTACAAAGAGTTCCGACCACCGAGTCAAGCGGCCGAATACACACATCCACAATCACTGTGGCAGTTTTACCAGAGGTTGAGGATGTTGATATTGATATAAATCCTAGCGACTTGAGAATTGATACCTACAGAGCAAGCGGTGCTGGTGGACAGCATATAAATAAGACCAGTTCGGCTATTAGAATAACGCATATGCCAAGTGGACTTGTAGTTACTTGTCAGGATCAACGCTCTCAGCACAAGAATAAAGATAAAGCAATGAAGGTGCTCAGATCAAAGCTATATGATATTGCTCAGCAGCAGCAAACCTCCGAATATGCTCAGGATAGAAAAAGTCAGGTCGGTAGTGGTGATAGAAGTGAAAGAATCAGAACTTACAATTATCCGCAGGGTAGAGTAACTGATCACAGAATAAATCTTACACTTTACAAGCTAGATCAGGTGTTGGATGGAGATCTTGATGAGTTAATTGATGCACTGATAACTACTGAGCAAACTGAAAAATTAGGTAGCGGCAGTGATGATGAAGATTAATTAATATGTATGTATAAAATAAATATTTTTTAAAATTTGGACGAATTATTAATAATCCAAGGGGGCTATGAATAGTATTTCTATAGGACTTACTATAAAAGAGGGCTTTCCTTTGGAATATATATTGAAAATAGCAATAGTTGGCTTGATATCAGGCATTACCGGAACAGGTATTGGTGGATTGATAGCCTTTTTTGTAGACAAAAATATTAGTAATAGATTGTTAAGTACTATTCTTGAATTTTCTGCAGGGCTTATGACGGCTGTTGTTTGCTTTGAGCTAATACCTGAGGCGACAAAAATAGCGGGATTATACTTAACCATGATAGGTGTTATTTTAGGAGTACTAATAATTATATTAATAGATGATATTGTAAAGCAATCAAGTATCATTAAAAATTCTAGAGGAAATTCAAATTTACTTCGAGCAGGAATATTGGTTTCAATAGGATTGGCCCTCCATAATTTACCGGAAGGCTTTGCGGTGGGATCTGGTTTTGAGGCATCGGTATCCCTTGGAATTACTCTTACAATAGTTATAGCCATACATGATATTCCAGAGGGAATAGCGATGGCATTGCCTATGAAAATAGGGGGATTCTCGGGTTTGAAAGCGTTCCTGTTAACCATATTATCAGGAGTGCCTATGGGATTGGGCGCGTTAATAGGGGCGACTTTAGGTCATATATCACAACAATTTGTTGCACTATGTTTGGGTTTTGCAGGTGGTGCAATGTTGTATGTTATATTTGCAGAACTAATACCTGAATCTAAAAGAATATATTTGGGAAGAATGTCATCTATGGGTAATATATTAGGAATTGTGTGTGGTATAATAGTGACAATGTTAAATTAATAACTCACGTAACGACGATATGATAGGGTACGATACGATTCGGGGGCAAAAATAATATATGATTACAAAGATTATTGAAATTGATTCAGAACATATTGATAAAAATAAACTAAATGTCGCGGCTGAAGCAATTAGAGAAGGAAAAATAGTTGCATTTCCTACTGAAACAGTATATGGACTAGGTGCAAATGCTTTAAACTCTGTTGCGGTTGAGAGAATATTTGAAGCAAAGGGGAGGCCTTCAGATAACCCTCTTATAGTACATATTGCTGATAAAGAGAAGCTATATGAGCTTACTGATAGTATTCCTGAAAAGGCAGTTGCTTTAATGGACAAGCTTTGGCCGGGGCCATTGACATTGGTATTTAGAAAAAGCTCAATAATTCCTTCTATAATAACTGCAGGACTTAACACGGTAGCTGTTCGTATGCCTGAGCATCCTGTGGCACGTGAGCTCATTAGATTATCGGAAATTCCTGTAGCTGCTCCAAGCGCAAATGTTTCTGGCAAGCCTAGTACAACAACTGCTCAGCATGTTTTGCAGGATTTAGATGGGAAAATTGATGTGATTGTTGATGCTGGTAGCTCACGAGTTGGGCTTGAATCGACAGTGCTAGATATGACAGTTGAGCCTCCTATGCTTTTGAGACCTGGAGGAGTAACTCCTGAGCAAATAGAGGAAATTATAGGGCATATAGA
>JAEWZA010000416.1 GCA_023395575.1 Bacillota bacterium | reverse complement strand
TTATAACCAAAGCCGTACCCATCACTTATAAGTAGTAGAAGATATTTTTTTTTTGCCTCGTTATAATGACTAGATTCAAAATGAAATTTTTCGATTGTAGAAAAATTTCATTTCATTAGCGGCATTTCAGCGAGGCCTGAGATATTCTCACTGTCTTATAACCAAAGCCGTACCCATCACTTATAAGTAGTAGAAGATATTTTTTTTGCCTCGTTATAATTATACATGTATATGAATAAAAAGTATCCATATATAGTATAATAATTTTTTTAGTATATATTCAATAAACTTGTTTAAATAGAAACAAAATTACAAATAATAAAATTTGAATTTAAATATTTTAGTTTTTATTAATTTTACAGCGCAAGAAGCCCACATATGATTAACAAAATTTTTGTAGCCAAATTGAGCGTAGGAGGTTTATATGAACAACAATAAAGACAGAAAATATGCCAGATGCATTAAAAAATTAAAAAGTTCATCAGATAATGGGTGTGGTAAGGAAGAATTTTCACTTTCAAGTACTGCTGCTTTAGGTATTTTAGGCGGTACATTTATAGTTGGACTTATTTCAGGTAAATTACTAGGCTCGATAATGAAATCAAGATAAGCATTAAGAATTCTTAAATAAAAACGATATTCTATGATCATAGAATATCGTTTTTATTTTTTATATTATTAATTCAAAAAATATACTACTCATACCTCAAAGACTCAATAGGATCAAGATCTGCCGCCTTTTTAGCAGGGTATACTCCAAATATTAATCCCAGTGCAACTGATCCTAAGAATGCAAGTACCACTACTTTTACATTTACTACTGGTGGAATTTTTATCAGTGCGGATATAATAAACCCTCCCAGAATACCAAAAGCAATTCCTATCAAGCCGCTTATTCCTGTTAACATTATTGACTCAGTAATAAACTGAATTACAATATCTCGTTTTCTTGCTCCCAGTGCTTTTCTAACACCTATTTCTCTAATACGCTCGGTAACAGAAACTAAAAGTATGTTTACAATGCCTATTCCTCCAACCACAAGCGTTATTACAGCAACTACCAGCAATACTGATGATACTATACCTAGCATGGAATTTAACATTTCCTGGTAGTCAGATAAGAATTCAACAGCATATTTGTCTTTATTTCCATGCTTCTTTTCAAGAGTTCTTATTACTTTATCCCCAATCTTCTTTAATTTAGCACTATCAGTTTCGTCAACTGAAGCATAAATATAGCTTAAAGAATTATCTCCATAGGATTGAAGCGTCGTCATAGGAATTGTTAAAGAAACTGGTTGATTCTCATTCATCATCATACCGCTAAAAGGCGATTCTTCAATTTCTGTAACTCCCACCACTGTCAAATTTAATGAACTTCCTGAACTTAATGATACTCTAAGCTTTTGTCCAATAGGGTCTGTATCCTTAAAGTAAGTCTTGGCAAATTCCTCATCAATTACAACTACATTTGATCTTGTTGAGTTGTCAATATCATTTATCATTCTGCCTTGAGCCATATCAGAAGGCATAATTTCTTTGAATTGAGATGAAACACCACTAATGTTTGCCTTTCTGGTTTTTGAGCCAACCCTTAATGAACCTGACCCAGATATGGATGTTCCAACATTTTTGATTTCCTCAACAGAGCTAATTGCTTTCAAATCATCATTTTTCAGTATATCATTCGAATTTATAGTGCCTGACCTATAGTACACAACTAAAACATTAGCCCCAATTTTTGCAAACTCATTGTCCATATAGCTTTGTGTGGCATTTCCTATTGCAACAATTGTAATAACAGAAAACACACCCATTATAATACCAACCATAGTTAGGATGGAACGGAGTTTATTGGCTTGGAGGCTTGACAATGCTTGTTTAAAGCTTTCAATAATATTCATTCGCTTAACCTCGCCTTTTACTTTTCACTAATTTTTACCCTTGCCCCATCCTCATATACTGCCTTAGGATTCATAATAATAAAGTCGCCCTCTTTAATTTCACCACTTTTTACTTCAGCAGTCATATCAGAAGTACTACCTAGTTCAATTGGCTTTTTAATCATTGTCTTTTTATCTTCACTTAATAAGTAAACAAAGTCTTTTCCATCCTTGTCTTGAGTGAGCATATCAAGTTGGATTGTTAAAACATTAGTGATATTTACAGTTTTTATATCACAATTTACAGTAATTCCAGGCTTAATATAGGATGTAACCTTATCAATACCTACTATAACTTGAATGACAGTTTCAGTGCCACCCATACCTGTTGTACTTGAATTTGCAACTGGTGAAACACTAGTTACCTTTCCAGTAATCTCCTCATTTTCAGGTATAGAATCTCCTGTTATATTAACACTTTGACCTACCTGTATCTGCTTAGCATTATACTCATTTACATTAACCTTAACTTCCAATTTGTTAGGATTAATTACTACAAAAGCAGGGTGTCCACTAGGAGTATAAGAACCTTCTGAAACATTTATTTGTGATACAACTCCATCCATTGTACACAACATAGAATCTTTTATTTTCTTTATTTTATTCTCAAGATTTTTTATAGTTAATGCGCTATTCTCTATTGCTACCTGCTGAGATTGAATATCAATTTGCTTTGAACTTTCTGATTGATTGTTAGTTTTTGATGTATCTTTTAATGCTGCTTTTTGAGACTCAAGATTTATTTTTGCATTATTTAACGCAACTTCAGCATCCTTATATGAATTCTCTGCCATTTCTAATTCACTTTTTGACTTGTCACCAACTTCATAAAGCTTTTTGGCATCATTATAATTTTTAAAAGCAACATCATAGTTTCTCTGAGCTGAAATCACAGAATTTTCTGCTACCTTTAAGGAATTTTCAGCAGATGTAACATTAACTTTAGTATCCATAAGCTTTAATTTCTTTAATGTAAGCTCTTGAGTTCTTTTTGTCAATTTAGCCTGCTCTAACTGAGAATCTAAATCATCAAAATCAAAATCTACAAGCTTCTGTCCTTTTTTTACAATATCGTTTTGCTTAACATATACCTTTGTTGCCTTTATTGGGGTATCTATGTAGATTTCTGACTTATCAATCTCGGTAACAGTTCCATTTGCTGAGATATATGAACTAATATCACCATTTTTTATTTCACTTACTTCAACAGTATAAAGAGGTCCAGTTCCTGCACTACCTGCATTCTTAACTATTCCCACAACAACTAAAACGATAATTAGCGCCGCAACACCAATCCCTATAAAAACCTTCTTTTTCATTTTAACCTCCAAGTATTCCTATATGTATTAAATATTTCTTGTAGCATTATATTAATTCATAGCAGTAATTTCAGCAATTCCTGAATAAATAGCTAAAACTGCAAATATACAAGCAATAAATATGTATACCTTCTTTTTACTCAATTTACTTACTGTGGTAACACCAATAGCTATTACTACATACTGCCAAATTGAAAATACCTCTATCATTTTAGACATACCATATATAAAGCTACCTTTCATTTCTGGTATAAGAGATGCTATACTTGTAAAACTAACATCAGAAAAGACACCAGTAATTCTAGTAGTTATAATAGATACAATTGTAGATATTACAGAGATAACAGCAGCATATCCTGTAACAGACAAAAATTGCTTAAATTTGCCTTGTCCCTTAAATATCTTAACAATCCCCCATATAACTAATGCATATATTAGTAACATTACAACTGCCGCGATGGGACCACCAATAATAGCTGAGTATTGTGATATGCTGAGAGTTTGCTCTAATTGCTGTTCAGTAATTTCCAAGTTCATTTTCGCATATGTAGCTTGCAATAAACCTCTTGTAAATTCCATGTACATAGGTAAAGTCGCAAGTATCAAAGCAAGAGGAGCTAGAGCTGTCATTAATATTCCAAATAGCACGCGAGGTTTTTGCTCAAGCGACTGCATAACCTTACCTGGAAAACATACTACACCGAAAACTCTCTTAATAAAACTCATTTTTGAATAATCAACTTCATTTACACCAACAATACTTTCATTCATAGCCACATTATTATCATTCATTTTCACACTTTCCTTTCTTACGTATAATTTATTGTATTATTTTTCAATCAACATACTAACAAGTAATTTATGCCTCTGCCATACTGTAGCTTTTAAGAATTTCTTTTGCATCTAAAGGATTTTTAACTAGTTCATCAGATTTTAAGAAGCCATCTCTGAATCTCAAAACCCTCTTTGTATGCTCTGCTATATCAGGTTCATGTGTAACGAGTACAATTGTTACACCTTCTTTATTTAAATCCTGAAAAACTGACATTATCTCCTCACTTGAGGAACTATCCAGATTTCCTGTTGGTTCATCAGCAAGTATTATTGCAGGAGAATTAACTAATGCTCTTGCAATTGCAACCCTTTGCTTTTGTCCACCTGACATTTCATTGGGCTTGTGGTGCATTCTTTTTTCCAATCCAACTCTCTCCAGAGCACTAATAGCCCTATTTCTTCTTTCCTTACTGCTTACCCCTGCATAAATCATAGGAAGCTCAACATTCTGTAATGCTGTTATTCTAGGTAATAGGTTAAAAGATTGAAATACAAAACCAATTTTAAGATTTCTTATTCTAGCAAGCTCAACCTCATTCAAAGTAGATATATTGATACCATCTAACCAATACTCACCTGATGTAGATTTGTCCAAACATCCTATTACATTCATCAAAGTGGACTTTCCTGAACCTGAAGGGCCCATTATGGCAACAAACTCTTCCTTATCAATATCTATGTTGACATTTTTTAGTGCCTCAACTTGAATTTGACCATTTTTATATATTTTACCTAAATTCTTCATTGAAATTATCAATGCATTTATTCCTCCTCTCAGATTTGTACTTATCAACAAGCTAGAAAACCAACTTGCTTTTCCTGCAATGATTAATTTATTAACCTGTCATTTATTTAACAATATTGCTTAAAGTTAAGACTTTATGGTATTCCTTAGCATATTCTAGGCAGCTGATCCCCAGATAGTACACCAATAATTCTAGTACCGCCACTCAATGCCTTAAGCAATACTTTAGGCTCTCCCACCTTTGTAACCTCACCAATAATCTGTGCATCTACACCATATTTGTGCTTTTTCATTACAGCTAGTACAGCTTCTGCCTTTTCTGCAGTTACAAAACTCAACAGCTTCCCTTCATTAGCCATGTATAAGGGATCCATTCCTAAAAGCTCACATACTCCTTGAACTTCCCTTTTTATTGGCAGCTTATCCTCTTCAATCAAAATCGATGCATTACTTTGAGTTGCAATCTCGTTTAATGTAGTTGCGACTCCGCCTCTGGTAGGATCTCTAAGAACATGAATGTCAGTTGTAAGCTCTAGCATATCATGAACTAAACCAGAAAGAGCTGCGCAATCACTCTTAATTTCAGCTTCAAAACCCATATTTTCTCGTTCAAGAAGAATACAGCTTCCATGATCACCAATAGTACCGGAGATTAGTATTTTATCTCCTACCTTTGCATTATTTCCAGAAATACATATTCCGTCAGGAATTATACCAATCCCAGAGGTATTAATGAATATTTTATCTGCGGCACCCTTTTGAACAACCTTCGTATCACCTGTTACTATCTGAACCCCACATTCACGAGCAGTTTCGCTCATAGAACTTACTATCTTTTCCAAATCTTCTATGCTAAACCCCTCTTCAATTATAAATCCACAACTTAGGTATAGGGGTGTTGCTCCACTTGTTGATAAATCGTTCACCGTACCGCATACTGCAAGCTTCCCAATGTTGCCTCCATTAAAAAATACAGGAGTAACAACAAAACTATCTGTAGTAAAAACCAAATTATTTGAATTTGCAATATTTAACTTGGCACAATCATCGCCTTGAGATAGTATATCATTCTTAAAATGCTTCTTAAATACTTGCTCTATTAGCTTCAATGTAGCTGAACCTCCGCTGCCATGCGCTAAAGTAATTATGTTTTCCATATGCTTTTAGCCTCCGTAAGACTATTATAGTATTTACTCAGACTTAATAATAGTATTTTTTCTTTTTATTATAATGCTAGAATAATTTAATTATATTCAAATAGCTTTTCTCTGAGCAAATATATTATTCGTAATTAAATCCCATACTTGTAGTAAGCAGCACATGTCCCCTCAGATGAAACCATGCAAGCACCCACTGGATTTTCTGGAGTGCATCTGGTTTTAAATAGTTTACAGTCAATTGGCCTTTTCTTTCCCTTCAGCACTTCACCACACTGACACCCCTTTGGTTCAGGACTATCAATAAATCCAACATCAAATTTTTTGGAGGCATCAAACCTTTCATACTCAGCATTAAGCTCCAGCCCTGAGTTCTTAATGTTGCCAATTCCACGCCAAACAGCATCTGCAACCTGAAAAACTTCGTACATTATTTGCTGCGCTTTTGTATTACCTTCTTTGGTAACAATCCTTGAATACATATTTTCTAAAACACTATTACCTTCAGTTATATTTTTAACCAAAATATTTATGGAATATAAAATATCCAAAGGCTCAAAACCTGCTACTACACCAGCCTTTTTCATATTATACGCAACTTCTGAAAAAAAGTCTGTACCAATTATAGCAGAAACATGCCAAGGATATATAAAACCATCTATATCCAGTTCACTATCGCTTGCAAGGGTTTTAATAGCTTCTGGCATTGTCTTGTTTGCTGTCAATACTGAAAAATTATTTATCCCTTCACTTTTGGCTTTGTGAACAGAAAGAGCAATAACCGGAGTTGTAGTTTCAAATCCTACAGATAAAAAAACAACCTCCTTATCTGGATTTTCTCTTGCTAAATCTAAGGCATTTAGTGGAGAATAAACCATTTGGACGTTGCTTCCTGTAGCTTTCTTATAAAGTAATGTGCTTTCATTACCAGGTATTCTCATCATATCGCCAAAAGTTGTAATAATAATGTCTTTTCTATCTGAAAGCTTTAATGCACTATCAATATATGCTGTTGGAGTAACACATACCGGACAACCTGGTCCAGATACCAGCTCTATGCTTTTGGGCAAGAGTGACCTAAGCCCATACCGGGAAATTGCCATTGTATGTGTTCCACAAACCTCCATAATTTTTAAGTTTGGGCCTGAATAATTGCTGAGACTGTCTACAATTTTTTGAATTACTTCCTTATCTCTAAATTCATCAATATAGTTTGCCATTTATCCTCCATTTTGTAACTATAAAAAATCACTTTGTAATTCTACTTAGATACCCATTTTTCTGATATCCTCAAATATTTCTATAGTCTTAAGGGCCTCTTCTTGATCAAGTATTTGAATAGCACATCCTGCATGAACTAAAACGTAATCTCCTACTTTAACATTTTCAAGAAGCTCTATAGAAATAGTGTTTGAAACCCCCATCATTTCAACTGTACTGGTATTTCCATCAATACTCAATACCTTTGCAGGTAAACCTAAACACATTATTAAATCCTCCTATCCTAATTTAAAAGCAACTTTCATACATAACAAATGTAGGTCTAAAACTGACCTAATTATTTTTAACCAACTTTCCCAATGAAAAGTCTCTCCATATTCACATATACATATTTAAAGTATATACTTAACGCAATTATATTTCAATTGCAAGAGTTGGAAACTCAACATTCCAATGCTGATATGTTCTTGTTCAGCTTTGATAGTTAGATATTTAAGTCTATCTCGCCTTATATATGTCTATCAATAATCTTGCCAAGAGCAAGTACGGCTTGACCTAATGCAATACCACCGTCATTAGCTGGATACTCTGAGTGAGTAAATACATTAAAATTATGCTCTCTCAGCCTTTCAACACACATTTTAAGCAAAGTAATATTCTGAAAAACTCCACCGCTTAAAATTACTGAATTGAGGTTGCTGTTTTTCCTTATTAAAATACAACCCTGCAACACTATTTCGGCAATAGTAGAATGAAATCTTGAGGCAATATGCTCCTTGCTATATCCTTCTTGTAAATCTCGAATAATTTGATTTATTATACAGCTTGTTTGAACAACAAAACCAAACCTACTCTTATCAATACTATCAGAACATTCTATTTTGCCTAAAGCAACTGAATTATTTTCAACAATTGAAGAGTCCTTTTGACCTTTTAAATTTATATCATAAGCCTTCTCACTTTGTTTTTGATTATAAAAATTAATATTATATGGTTCAGCATTTGCTTCGTTCGCATAATATTCCAACTCAATTGCTGCTTGTCCTTCATAGCTTATATCAGTATTTATACCCAGCAAAGCAGAAACAGCATCAAAAAATCTACCCATACTTGAGGTCGTAGGACAGTTCAGTTGTTTCTCAAGCATTTTTATTATGAATTCAATATCATTTTGACTGATATGGGTTAGTAAATTCATATTTTTATGCTTATAATCAACCTCATTAGTACAGAAAATATCAGTATTATAATGAGACTGTGTATTACCCTTGTCTTCGTCAGCTAATTTGTCCTTCCTAGTTTCACAATTTCTCTGGTCATTGTTATTTTGTAACAAACTAGTCTTGTTAGCAGAATACAGGTAGCTTACAGCCATCCTCCACGGATGCTTTACAGCCGAATCACCTCCAGGCATCATTACATAATCCAAGTGTCCAACTCTTTCAAGCCCATAATAGCCACCCTTGAAAAATTCCCCACCCCATATATTTCCATCATCGCCATAGCCTGTCCCATCAAAGGAAACACCAATTACTTCTCCACCTAATTGATTCTCCGCCATACAAGCAGCAATGTGAGCTTTATGATGTTGGATTCCGATTTTTTCTTTTTTAATATAGCTTAGAGCATATTGTGTGGAAAAATAATTTGGATGAAGGTCATAAGCAATATAATCAACAGAGATATCAAATAATTTTCTAAAATGCTTAACACCACTGATAAAAGCATTATTAGTGCTTTCATTTTCTAAGTCCCCTATATGGTGACTCAAATAAAATAAATTATCCTTATTCATGCAAAAAACATTTTTAAGTTCTCCACCACAAGCCAGAATTGATGGCATTTCAAAGTGTTCATCTATATTTAAAAGCTTACGTATATCTAATATAATAGGTTTTGGAACATATCCTCTTGAACGCCTGATAATGTACTCTCTACCTTCAAAAACTCTTGTAACTGAGTCATCAGTGCGAATATATATATCCCTATTATGAGTCAAAAAAGCATCTGCAATATCTCCTAGAGCAGTAATTGCATCATCATCCTTATAAAATATCGGCTCACTTGATAAATTACCACTTGTCATGACTATCAATTCAGGAAAGCCTTCCTGTTCATACAATAAATGATGGATTGGCGTATACGGCAGCATTACACCTAAATATTTATTTAGGGGTGCTATTAATGCAGGCAGCTTGATATCTTCCTTTTTTTCAAGAAGCACTATAGGGCTTGAAGGAGATTTTAATAATTCAATTTCTTTATCATTTATTTTACAATACTTATTAATTACTTCAAGATTTTTCATCATTATTGCAAATGGCTTTTTATCACGATGCTTTCTGCTTCTAAGTCTCTCAACTGCACTATCATTTAAGGCATCACAAGAAAGATGGTATCCTCCAATTCCCTTTATAGCAGCTATTTGACCAATTTTTATTATTTCAGCAATATATTCTATGCATTTTTTACTATTAATATAATATTCTGAGCTGCTGTAATTTTTATTTAAAGATGGTTGCGTTTCCATTCTGAATTGAGAATTTGAATTACCTAATATAATTTCCAAAGTTGGTCCACAATTGTGGCAAGCTATTGGCTGTGCATGATATCTTCTATCTGTAGGTTCTGTATACTCTTTTCTACAGCTATCACACATGTAAAAGCTGTCCATTGTAGTTTTATCCCTGTCATAAGGTATGTCTTTTATTATGGTAAACCTTGGACCGCAATTTGTACAATTAATAAAAGGATACAGATATCTTCTGTCCCCTCTGTCTTTTAGCTCCTTCAAACAATCATTGCAAGTTGCCACATCAGGAGAAATAAAAATATTACCCTTAAGATTTGTTTGACTTTTCTTTATTGTAAAGTCTTTAAAACCTTCAAATGGTAATTCCATATAATCAATTGATTCAATTTTAGAGAGAGCAGGTGCTGATTTTCTGATTTGATTTAAAAAATCAACTAATTTATTATTATTTGCTTCAATCTCAATTATTACATTACTATCCTCATTGCCAACCCAGCCCTTCAAACCAAGCTGCATAGACAAATTGTATATAAAGGGTCTAAATCCTACACCTTGAACAATTCCGGTAATAATAATTCTATATTTATTCATAGTTTACAATCCTATACCAAAATATTCTTTAGCTTGAAACATATCCTTGGATATTTGCTGCATTAGCTGTTCAACACTCTCAAATTTTCTTTCATCTCGAATCTTTTTTAAAAAGAATACTTCTATCTTTTTACCATAAATATCTTGATGAAAATCAATTATATGAGTCTCAACATTTTTTTGTTTGCAGTCTTCAAAGGTTGGATTAAATCCTACATTTGTCATGCTGTTATAGAACTTACCATCAAGCAAGGTTTTCGTTATATACACACCATTAGCTGGTAAAACCAAAAATCTTTCAGGATTTATATTTGCTGTAGGATAACCAATAGTATTTCCGATTCTTCTACCGCTTACTACCTCTGCAGTAATGGAATAATTCCTTCCTAAAAGTTTATAAGCTGTTTCAAGATCACCATTTATAACGAGTTCTCTTATTCTTGTGCTGCTAATAATTTCATTATCACAGGTAATGGGAGATATGACTATAACTCTAAAACCATATTTTTTGCCCAATTCCTTCAAAAATTCAATATTTCCATCACCATGATAGCCAAATCTGTAGTCATAACCTACTACAGCCAATTTTATATGGAGCTTATCAATTAATATTTGCTTAACAAATTCCTCAGGTGAAAATCTTGAAAAATCCTCGTTAAACTCATCAAAATACAAGTAATCCAAATTTATCTCGCTAAGCAAATCTATTTTTTTCTGTTCAGTTAATAGTAAAGGCGTAATAAGCTTCTTTCTAAGAATATTTTCTGGGTGTTTAGTAAAATTATATACTACAGAAGCTAATCCATTTAATTGTGTTTCACGAATCAGAGTATTTATAAGAGCCATATGACCAATATGCAATCCATCAAAATTGCCAAGTCCTACGCCTGTTTTACAATTAAAATATTTATTATCATTATTTGAATAAACAACCCTCATACTAACCTCCCACGCCCCATATAGGCACTACAATCTGATAAAGCTTTCGTGGAGGTACGCAGCAACCCCACACAAAGCAAAAACCACTTGTGGTTTTTGGAGCTCGAAAAAACACTATGTTCGAACAAACTTTGTTTTCGAGCTGTTTCACCCCACATTCTTTCAAGCGAACCTCCCACGCCAAATATAGGCATAACATCTGATAAAGCTTTCGTGAAGGTACGTACTCGAAAAAGCACTATGTTCGCACAAATTATATTTCCGAGCTGATATCCCTTTTTAAGTCCATATTGGACTCATATAATCGTATAATGGAAAAGCCGCTTGCGGGTTTTCTCTGCTCGAAAAAGCACCATGTTAGTACCTACTTTATTTTCGAGCTATCCCTTAAAGAACTTTTTTGACTTTAAGCACATATCTTGTCCATCATTGAAAACCTCACCTATACCTAAAAAAACGCCCTTATTATCATATACCCTTTTAGTAGTATTTTGATTTTCTTTTTCAAAAATAGCTTTAATCCATACACCATTATTATATTTAGCCGTATCTGCTTCATTTAGCTGTACTTTATCATAATCTTTGAATACCGACTCAACCGGTATTAAATTGCTGCTAAGAGTATTTTCTTTGGCTAGTTCCATTATCTTTTCAAGAGTAAGCGCTGAGTTTATATCATATTTTCCAGCTCTTGTCCTAACTAAAAAGGACATGTGACCTCCACACCCAAGCTTTTCTCCTATGTCATTGCAAAGCGTTCTAATATAAGTCCCTTTTGAGCAATGTACGTCAAATATTACTTTTTTGGTTGTATACTGTACAGTATTTTCATTTTCACTTAATATTGCAATAGCATCCCATATTTTAATTACATTTATATCGTATATTGTTATGTTTCTTGCTTGGCGCTCAATAGTTCCACCCTGTCTTGCAATTTCATAAAGCTTCTTGCCACCAATTTTAATTGCCGAATACATTGGCGGAAGCTGAGCAAGCTCACCTGTAAAGCTATTGCACACATCTACTATCTCATTTTTGTTAACATCTACAGCATGTGATGAAATAACCTTTCCTGAAGAGTCCTGAGTATCGGTTGTAACACCTAATGTCATCTCAGCACGGTAAACTTTATCCTTATCAATCATAAACTCTATTGCTTTAGTTGCATTTCCAAAGCATATTGGCAATACACCCACTGCTGATGGGTCTAAAGTTCCTGTATGACCAATCTTCCTTTGATGTGTGATTTTTCTTGCCACTGCTATTACATCAAAGGAAGTCATACCAGCAGGTTTCAAAACATTCAGAATACCATTCATCTATAATCTTTCCTTTATAGCCTCTATAATCTTACCCTTTACTTCCTCTACTGTACCAATAATTGTACATCCTGCTGCTCTTTTATGACCGCCGCCATCAAAAGCTGCAGCTACTTCTGAAACGTCAACATAATTCTTTGACCTTAGATTTACTCTAATTTCATTATTGCCCTTTTCCTTTATTAATGCAGATACCTCGACGCTTTCAATCGATCTGCCTATATTAACAATACCATCACAATCCTCTTCTTTAGCTCCTGTTGACAAAATATCATCTAATGATAAAGCAACAACTGCAAGCTTAGAATTTTCATGTAACTCAAGCAATTCAATAGATTTTGCATTTAATTTAAGCTTTTCGTAAGTTGTATTATCGTAAATTCTTTGGGATATTTCTCCCACATTAATACCTGTTGAAAGCAATTCAGCAATTATCTTATGCGTCTCAGCAGTTGTGTTCTGATACTGAAAACCGCCAGTATCAGTAGCTATTGCGGTGTATAAGCATGTTGCAATATTTGCATTTATCTCCATCTTTAATTTTTTTAAAAGCAAATAGGTAATTTCACCGGTTGAAGCAGACACCGCATTAACAAAATTGAGATGTGCATATTTTGTATTGGTAACATGATGGTCAATATTTATGGTACATGGAGCCATAAAAAACGCTTCCGCTCTTGAGCCTAATCTACCGACATCACCAGTATCAAGAGCGATGTTTAAATCGGCCACCTCATCATTTTCATCATAAAAGCCTGCCAGCTCAGCACCTGGTAAAAATCTGTATACTGTTGGAATATCTTCTTCGATATATACCGATACCTTTTTTCCTGCATTTCTAAGTGCCATACCTAAAGCAAGTGATGAACCTATTGCATCTCCATCAGCACTGACATGTGGATATATTGCAACGCTTCCAGCTTCAGATATTAGCTTAATAATTTCTTTGTCCATTTTAGCCCCCACAAATTATTCCTTATAATCTCTCTTTGCGTCATCTAATAATTTATTTATATACATTCCATGCTCAATTGAATTATCCAACTCAAAATGAATTTCTGGAGTAGCTCTTAACTGTACTCTGTGCCCTAATTCTCGTCTAATAAATCCTGCTGCACTTTTGAGAGCTTTTATGGCATTTTTCTTTTCCTCTTCAGTACCCATAACACTTACATAAACCTTAGCATGTCCCAAATCTTTTGTCACCTGACAGTCTATAATACTAACTAAACTTGGTAGTCTTGGGTCCTTAATCTCATTTTGAATTATACTACTTATTTCTTTCTTTACTTCCTCAGATATTCTTGTTATTCTATCAGCCATAATTATATCCACACTCTTTGTCTACATTATATTCTAATTAATGTAATAGCATGGACTTAGCACCTCCTGTCTATTATTATAAACTTCTTTAAATCAACATTCTAATCATTAAATTAATTTCCCAAAAGTAACACTGCATATTAAAACACAATATTCTCTGTCACATACACTTTTAGAAAAACATAATATTTATATTGTGAAATTGAATTGTCAGTTACATAGTATTAACTTAGTATTGCCAATACATTCAATTTATACTAATTTGCATTGAAATGTGAAATCACAAATGATGATTTAATTCAGCTCCTATGTTTTTATGCGAAAATAATAATAGTAACTTTATTATTTAAACATATTAGTAAAGCTGAAGTAATCATACAATATATACAAATAGGCTGAATTGGATATTATCCACTTCAACCTACTTAAAAGCAACAACTGTAATATTTATTACTGCTTATTCCAATTGAACCTTCTACCTTTTTACTTCCTCCATTATGAATGCTTCAATTACATCGCCTTCTTTTATGTCATTGAATTTCTCTATAGAAACACCACATTCATAGCCGTGTGCAACTTCCTTGACATCATCCTTAAATCTCTTAAGGGATGCAAGCTTACCTTCATGAATTACTATACCCTCTCTTACAACCCTAACTTCAGAATTTCTTTGAACTTTACCATCTGTGACATAAGCACCACCTATTGTTCCAACATTTGAAACCTTGAATACCTGTCTGATTTCAATATGCCCAAGCACAACCTCTTTATAAGTAGGCTCAAGTAATCCATTCATTGCAGATTGAACATCTTCAATTGCTTTGTATATAATACTGTATAGTCTTAAATCAACCTCTGCATTTTTAGCTGCCTCAGTTACATTTATACCAGGTCTTACATTAAATCCGATTATAATAGCATTTGAAACCTGCGCTAAAGTAACATCCGACTCTGTTATGGCACCTACAGCATAATGAACAACATTTACTCTAACTTCATCATTACTTAACTTTGTAAGAGAAGACTTCACAGCTTCAAGTGAACCTTGAACATCTGCCTTAATAACCAAATTTAAATCCTTAACCTTACCTTCTTTAATCTGAGTATAAAGGTCTTCAAGACTAACCTTAGCACTTCTTTTGTACTGCTGTTCCTTTTGTTTATACTTTCTTTTTTCAACTAGGTTTTTTGCAACCTTTTCATCAGTAACCGCATAGAATATTTCTCCAGCTTCAGGCACCTCATTCATACCTAATATTTCAACAGGCATTGAAGGTCCAGCACTCTTAATAGCAGTACCCTTATCATTTGTCATAGCTTTGATTCTACCAAAAGCAGAACCTGCAATGATTGAATCTCCTGCCTTCAAAGTACCTCTCTGAACCAGCATTGTTGCAATAGGTCCTCTTTCTTTATCAAGCTTAGCTTCAATAATTGTTCCCTTTGCCTGTCTATCAGGGTCAGCCTTTAATTCCAACATATCTGCTGCTAACAGAACCATCTCTAATAATTGATCTATGTTCTCTCTTTTCTTTGCAGAAACAGGCACCATTATTGCATCTCCGCCCCATTCTTCTGCTACAATACCATACTCAGTAAGCTCTTGCTTAACTCTATCCATATTTGCACCAGGTTTGTCAATCTTATTGATTGCAACAATAATTGATACATTTGCTGCTTTGGCATGATTGATTGCTTCAATAGTTTGTGGCATTACTCCATCATCTGCTGCAACAACTAATATAGCTATATCTGTAATCTGAGCTCCTCTAGCACGCATTGCAGTAAATGCCTCATGACCAGGGGTATCTAAAAATGTAATAGGTCTATCTTTTGCCTTAACTGTATAAGCACCTATGTGCTGGGTAATTCCACCAGCTTCACTATCTATTACATGAGTACTTCTAATTGCATCAAGCAATGAAGTCTTACCGTGGTCAACGTGTCCCATAACAACAACAACTGGAGGTCTAGTCTTTAATTTTGATTCATCTTCTTCTTCAATATCATCAAATAGTATATCTTCTTCGCTAATCTGTATTGCTTTTTCTGTTTTTACTCCAAACTCTTCCGCAATAATTGTTGCAGTGTCAAAATCCACATCATTATTAACCGTAGCCATTATTCCAAAAGACATTAGTTTCTTTATTACTTCAGTTGAAGTCTTTTTAAGAGCTTCTGCCAATTCCTTCACTGTAATAATCTCAGGTATTGTTATTGAAGTAAGAACTGCTTTTGGCGGAATATACTTAACTTGAAGTTTATCATTCTTCCTGTTTTTGGGGAGTCTCTTTTTCTTTCCATCGTCATTGTAGAACTCATTAAAAATATATTCTTCTGAAAGTATCTCTGAAACACCTTTCTTTTCAATAACAATTTTTTGAGGTCTTACTCTACTTTGCTTATTTTGAATTATACTGCTTTTTGGAGCTTCCTTTTTCTTATTTTCATCTCTTTTAGCAATCTTATCAAAATCCTTACTTTGGAATTCTCTTCTAGCTTCATTCCTTTGTGAATCAAATTGTTCTTGTGCTACAGCTGCATCAGGTTTTGGTATATCCAGACCCTGTGGTTTATACTGACCCTGTGGCCTGTCTGTTCTCTGTCCATTATACTGACCCTGTGGTCTGTCAATTCTCTGTCCATTATAAACGCCCAGTGGTCTGTCGCTTCTCTGTCCAT
>JAEWZA010000381.1 GCA_023395575.1 Bacillota bacterium | reverse complement strand
CTACTGTATTTATGGGTTCAAAGGAATTGAATCTAGAACCTGATACAGAATCTATAGAAATATGGCAAAAAGTTGGTATGGATAGAAGCCATATTGTTCCTCAGCCCTTTGAAGATAACTTTTGGGGACCTACTGCTGAAACTGGACCATGCGGACCTTGTACTGAAGTATTTTATGATACAGGTGAAGAGTTCGGAGAGGCTTATGTAGAAGGCGGAGAATTTGACACCAAAAAGCGTTATATTGAAATATGGAATGCAGGCGTTTTCATGCAATTAAATAAATTAGGTGACGGAACCTATGAACCTCTGAAGTTTAAAAGTGTAGATACGGGTGCTGGCTTAGAAAGACTTACTATGACACTCAATAAGCTCAATTCCGTATACGAGATAGATTCTTTACGTCCAATAGTAGAAATAATACAGAGGCAGTGTAAAAGTCTGAATCCAAATTCCGATATACCTGAGCAAAAAATTAATATACTTTCAGATCATTTGAGAACTGCTACTATATTGTTAGCTGCTGGTGCTGTTCCTAGTAATACAGGCAGAGGATATATACCTCGTAAGCTGATTCGTAAATGCGGTACAATTCTTTCAAAATACAAAATTGACAGTTTCAATTATCAAGAGGTTTTAGATAGGGTTATCGAACACTATAAGAAATATTACAGTCATTTCGAGACCAACAGGAAACAGATACTTGATGTGTTCAATAAAGAGGTAGAAAGTTATTCTGCCGTTTTAAAAGATGGAACTGCCAGAATTGAAAAAATGTGCGAAGGCAAAACAACTATCTCTGGAAAGGATGCTTTTGTTTTAGTTACTTCATATGGCTTGCCCTTTGACTTTATACAGGAATATGCTGCTGAACATGGAATGACAATTGATAAGGAAGAGTACGATAATGAAATTAAGCATCACAAAGAAATATCCAAATTAGGTCTTAATGAAGAAGGCGGAAGTGGAAATAGTTTGGAAGCACTGAAAAGTATGGCTGCAAATTTCTCCAAAACAGATTTTGTTGGATATGAGGAACTATCATGTACTGGTCATATCGTTGGTATTATTAAGGACAATGAAGAGGTAGAAGCTGCTTTTGCAAACGACGAGGTAATTATTGTGACAGACAAGAGCTGTTTCTATGCAGAGAGCGGTGGACAGATTGCTGATACAGGTGTGATGGATAGCGGTGATATGCAGCTTCAAGTAACTGATGTGAAAAAAGTTGAAGATGTATTCTTCCATTTTGTAAATATAGTAAATGGACAAGTAAGAGTCGACCAAACAGTTAATATGAAGGTTGATTCTGAACGCAGAACAAATATTGAAGCAAATCACTCAGCAGTTCATTTGCTACAAAAGGCATTAAGAATTCATTTGGGGGACAGTGTAAAGCAAGCGGGTTCACTTGTTACAGATGATAGATTGAGATTTGATTTCCATTGTGATAAAAAGCTGGAAAGTGATGTTTTAGATGCAATAGAAGCAACTGTAAATCAGTTTATCAGTGAGAATTTTATCAGAGATGTAAAGGTAACCTCTTATGAGCAGGCTGTAAAAGACGGTGCTTTGGCATTCTTCAGTGATAAATATTCCGATTTGGTTAGAATGGTTTCTTTCGGAGAGATATCAAAAGAGCTGTGCGGAGGAACTCATATATCATCAACAGGTAGGATTGGTTTTTGTAAAATAATTTCCGAAGAAAGTGCTGGAAGAGGAATTAGGAGAATAGTTGCACTAACTAGAAAAGAAGCTGTGACTTATGTCCAGGAAGAACTGAAACTGTTAAATGACATTTCTACAAAATTAAGAGTGGCTAAAAAGCAAATTCTCTCAAAGCTGGATACCTTGGGTACCAAAAAGGAACAAACAAATGATGTGGAATTTTCAGTTATGACCAAGGAACAGATAAGCAAAAAAACTATGCAGGGCTCAAACGGAATTTCCTATATAACAAATGAGTATGCTGCAATGACTGATGAGGTCCGTGATGAAGCAATACGAGTAGCAGAGATAATTAAAGGAGTAGTTTGCTTCTATAGTGTTGTTGATGGCAAGGTACAATTAACCATTGCAATTGATAAAGAATTATCCAAAAGCTGTAATGCAAATGGTGTTATCAAAAAGGCATTAGCATATCTCGATGGTAAGGGTGGAGGATCTGCATATCTAGCACGAGGCAGCGGAAATAATGCCAGCGGCGTAAAAGATATGGTTGAAAACTTCAAAACGTTTTTTTAAATAGATTTTGAATTATTATAGTTGAATAGAATTTGTTTGATTACATTGTAATGTTGGTTTGCCTCCATCTTAATACAAAAGATGTGCAGGCTTGCCAACTTGCTTTGTTTATTGTATATAATAGGATATGCTGCACAAATTATATTCATTAAATCAATTTTTGCACTGAGCAGTCTATATTAGAATCAAGTTAAGACTTTTATATAGAAACACCTAATTTAGTTAGAAAGGAAAGTAAAAAATGTATATCAATGATTTGTATAGTGAGCAGAAAGCGTGTATTGGCAAGGAAGTAAAGCTTAATGGTTGGATAAGAAATCATAGAAAGCAGAAAAAAATGGGCTTTATTGATTTCTTTGATGGATCATGTTTTAAATCAATTCAAATAGTATATGAAGATACTTTATCAAATTTTGATGATATAAAAGGAATTCATATAGGAGCAGCTATCAGCATAGAAGGAACAGTAGTAGTTAGTGCTGTTAATGCTGATAATATAGAGATTAATGCAAGCAATATTGTTTTAGTGGGTGATGCACCAGAGGATTACCCTTTACAGCCTAAAAAGCACTCAATTGAGTTTTTACGTGAAATAGCCTATTTACGTCCACGTACAAGAATATTTCAAGCAGTGTTTAGAATAAGAAGCTTAGCTTCAATGGCTATACATGAGTATTTTCATAATAAAGGCTATGTTTATGTACACACTCCAATAATAACAGGAAATGATGCTGAGGGTGCAGGTAATACATTTACAGTAACATGTCTGGACAACAACAAATATGAAGAAGATTTTTTCGGTAAGAAGTCATCTTTGGCTGTTACAGGACAGCTTGAAGGAGAAACCTTTGCGATGGCGTTTGGTAAGATATACACCTTCGGACCTACCTTCAGAGCTGAGAATTCAAATACCAAAACTCATGCGGCAGAATTTTGGATGATTGAACCGGAAATTGCATTTTGTGATTTAAATCAATTAATGGATATTGAAGAAGATTTCTTAAAGAGTATTGTTTCATATATATTGGACAAGGCAAAGGATGAATTGGAATTCCTGCAGGGATATACAAAAATTGAGTTGTTTAAGCGTTTAGAAAAATTAAAGGATTCAAAGATTGCCAGAGTTACACATAAAAATGCAATTGAGATATTACAAAAGGCTCCAAATGATTTTGTATTTAAGCCTGAGTTTGGCAAGGATTTAGCTCGTGAGCATGAAAAATATTTAACAGAAGAGTACTTTAATGGACCTGTATTTGTATATGATTGGCCAAAAGACATTAAAGCATTTTATATGTATGAAAATGACGATAAAGAGACAGTAGCTGCTGTGGATTTATTGGTTCCAGATGCAGGAGAATTGATGGGCGGAAGCCAAAGAGAAGTAAGATATGACTTGCTTTGTAGTAAAATGGAAAAATTAGGGATTAAAACTGAGGACTTGTATTGGTATTTGAACTTGCGTAAATTTGGTTCTTGTGACCATGCTGGATTTGGAATGGGCTTTGAAAGATTTTTAATTTATGTGACAGGCGTAGATAATATACGTGATGTAATTCCATATCCTAGAACACCAGGCTATTGCGAGTTTTAGAAATAGTTTTAGCCGTATTCAACAGTATTAATATGCTTTAGAATACGGCTGCTTAAATAAAAACTTCATATTTTAGTAAAAATTATTGTAGTATATATTATAAAATCAAATGGACCAATTAATGCATTCGAAATGCGTTATTGGTCTTTTTTTGAGTTTTGCCAGGCTGATATTTTAAATAATTTGCATGGTATAAAAAATTCGTTCATAGATTTTAAAGGGGACTAATTAATAACTTAACTTTCCTTAGTTGAAACTTGTCGGTGTTCAACTTATCAATGGAGAGCTAGTTGATAACTCCTATAAAATATATGTTTAGGGGGGAGCAAATTTAATGAGCACATTTAAAAAGCATATTCTAGGAGCGCTGTTTACCTTAATAGCAGGCTCAATTCTGCATTTTGCTTTTGAATGGTCGGGAAGGAATCTATTAGTGGCAATGTTTACTCCTATTAATGAAAGTGTATGGGAACACTTAAAGCTATTGATTACACCAATGCTTTTCTATTCTATTATTGAATATTTTACATATGGCAAAAAAATAGCTAATTTTGTTCCGATAAGAGTATTATCAATTATTATGGGTATGCTTGCTATTATTGTTTCATTTTACACTTATTCGGGTATTATAGGTAGTAATTATCTTGTTGCAGACATTGGAACTTTTGTATTGGGAACGCTTGTGGCATATTGGGTTAGCTTCAGACTATTGCAGACACAATGCTTTGTGTCAAAGCTAGCCAATCTATTAGGCTGGATTGTTTTAGTATTTTTGATTTTTGCTGTGATAGTATTTACTTTTACGCCTCCTCATATCGCCCTCTTTAAATATTCGGTTTCTGGAGCTTATGGGATAAGTGCATTGAGATTTTAGAAAAATTATCAACAAAGCAACTTTTTGCTAGTCTGAGCAATCGAGCGATCAAGTAATCAAGCAATTAGCAGACACTTTCTAATTAGTATTTTGCTCAGTGGTATTGGCAAAATATAGCTTAGCTTGAAAAAATGGAAGTTTACATTTTGTGAATTCATTGCTTTATTCGCATATCAAAAGTTGCTCGTAACTTTTTGTGATTTGGAGCATTCAAAATGGGGGAAGACTAAAGATGAAATATAAAAACATACACAAGGCAAAATTTATTGACCGTCCCAATCGGTTTATTGCTCATGCAGAATTAGATGGTGTAGTTCAAATATGCCATGTAAAAAATACGGGACGGTGCAAGGAACTTTTGCAGCATGGATGTACGGTATATTTGGAAGAAAATGATGATCCTAATAGAAAAACTAAATATGATTTGGTTGCAGTAGAAAAAGGTAAACTACTAGTGAACATAGATTCTCAGGCTCCAAATAAAGTAGTGAAGGAATGGCTTGAAGCTGGAGGGCTATTTCCTAATCCTACCTTGATATATTCTGAAAAGAAGCATGGAAATTCGAGAGTAGATTTTTATATAGAGGATGAAACTCGCAAAGCTTTTATTGAAGTGAAGGGGGTAACATTAGAAAATGATGGGGTAGCGGCTTTTCCAGATGCACCAACAGAACGAGGTGTAAAACATATATATCATTTAATAGATGTTATGAAAGAGGGATATGAAGCTTATCTAGTATTTGTTCTTCAGTTTAAACCCGCTAAGTACATTATACCTAATGATGTGACCCATCCTGAATTTGGCAAGGCACTTAGGGAGGCGGCGGCAGCAGGAGTGAAGGTTATGGCCTTTGATTGTTTGGTAGCACCAGACTCTCTTAAATTGGATTGGGTGGTACAGGTTCGTCTATAAATACTGAATAGTAACGTTTTACACTTAGAATACCGTCACCTAATATAAAAATACTATATAGGAAACAATGTTTTAACATATAACATAAAAATAAAAAAAATTATAAAAAACTTTTGCATTATAGCGCTAATTATGATAAATTATGTATGCGAATTCTGCAAAAGCTTACTTTTTTCGGGCATAAAGCAGAAATTTGCTCTCTGGAGAGTCCCATTTGGGCGCCGAAGGTGCAAGGTAGATAATTAATTTATTTACTAGTCTCTCAGGCAAAAGGACAGAGCTTTTGGCTTAAATCCTTTCTCTTTTGAGAGTCAAAACATCTTTGTTTTGGCTTTTTTTATTTAACAGAGCAATGTTATCTTACCAACTTGCTTTGTCTTTGATTCAAAATATCAAGAAGGGAATGGTTATGTTAATGTTAGAACAGATTAGTAGTTTTATTTCATGGTTTGATGGAATTGTGTGGGGTATTCCGCTAATAGCATTGGTTTTATTAGTAGGTATACAATTCACAATACGCATGGGGTTATTGCAAGTTAGGCATCTACCGAGAGCGCTTTGCTACATGGTTAAAAATGAAGAAGGTGGCAAGGGCGAGGTTTCAAGCTTTGGAGCACTTTGTACAGCGCTATCGGCCACTATTGGGACAGGCAATATTGTAGGTGTTGCAACGGCAATTGTAGCAGGTGGGCCAGGTGCACTTTTTTGGATGTGGATAGCAGCTTTCTTTGGTATGGCAACTAAATATGCTGAGGGTCTTTTAGCAATTAAATACCGTAACATCAATGCAGATGGTCATGTTTTAGGTGGACCATTCTATTACATAGAAAATGGTATGGGCAAAAACTGGAAGTGGCTGGCGAAGGCATTCGCATTTTTTGGCGCATGTGCAGGACTTTTAGGTATAGGAACTATGACTCAAATTAACGGAATATCTGATTCAGTTCGCAATTTCTTTGATGCTAATAATGAATGGACTGTTTCTTTGCTGGGTAGCAGCTATTCTTGGACTGTAGTAATAACAGCAGTAGTAGTAACTTTATGTGCCGGACTTGTTATTATCGGTGGACTAAAAAGAATTGCTTCTGTTTCCGAAATTGTAGTACCATTTATGGCAATATTCTATGTTATTGCTGCAATTATTGTTTTGTGTGTAAATTTCAAAGCTATTCCAGATGCTATTGTACAGGTTTTCGAGGGTGCTTTTGGTCTTAGAGCTGTAGGTGGTGGTGCTTTAGGTGCAATGATGGTTGCAATGCAAAAAGGTATCGCTCGTGGTATTTTCTCAAATGAATCTGGTTTAGGTAGTGCACCAATTGCGGCTG
>JAEWZA010000352.1 GCA_023395575.1 Bacillota bacterium | reverse complement strand
TACCACGGATTTTCAAATAAGTTTCATCCAGACGCCATGAATCATTGCTAGGTTTCAGGTGATTTCTAATATGTTTACTCTTTTTACTCATAATAGGCTAATATTGAAGATCCCAGCGATAGATGGTGGAAGGATGTATACTTAGACCACGTTCTTGCATTTATTGATATGATTTTAACATAGGTGTTGCATAAGAGCCAAAAGTTTTGCAACAGAACCCTTTTTTTAGTGGATTTGTAAATGCAAAGGCGATTTTTATGGATGGAAGCGTGGATTTTTGACTTTTCACTAGAATTGTGGAATTAAAAGACCATTTTAAATAAATTGTATTTTAACAGTGGGAATTCTTCCTATATTACATAATTTCATAAAATTTATGGGGATATATGGTATAATGACGTTGAGGAAAGAATATTCATCGTAGAGTTTAGATGAATTAAGGCAAGGAATGGTTGAGAAACAAATAATAATATTATATTGAATATAGAAAGCACTATTTTCACAGAAAAAAAACTATTGCAAGGGGGCTAACGATGAAAACTATATATTACTCTTCGGAAAGTATTGTAAAGCAAATTTTGGGATGTTCAAATAATGGCAGATCTGACAAAAAGGAAGTGGGAAAAAATTTAGGCTTAAAAACTTCAATAGAAGGAGCTCTTGGTAACAAAATAAAGTTTATAGCAGATTTTCTTTTAAAAGGAAATATTGAAGGTAGTATTGTGAGACAAACAAACGAAATAATAGAAATGGATAAATTTGATTACGGAAAAGATTTGCTAAAAAATTATGATTGTTTAAATATTTTAGGGCATATAGATAAAAACTTTCATGCGAATATTATACCGGGCTATTATACATTTGATGCTCAATGTAGCCTTGAAGAATACTTCGTTAAAGAAAATATTTCACAGATACTTGTTACCTTTTTTTATAATAGATATAGTATAAGTGGAAATACATCAGTTAATAACTGGGTGTCTGAGAGTTATTTGAATAATTTGCTTATCATAGGAAAAGCAAGTCTTGAAGGGATTGTCCAAATTTTGGATGTTACAAGAAATGAAAAGATTGATAATATAATTGCACAATTTATATTGATTGGTGAAAAAGGGTTATTGGGTAATGATTAATAAAATAATGCCTTTAAGCTTTAGACTAGGAGAATTTGTTTCTGAACTTCAAATTGACGGAATAAGGCATCCAGATTTAAAAATTGAAAATCTAGGATACAATGAGCAGATGGATATTACAGTTCTCGATTTTGCGGATAGTTCTTTTGTTGAATACCCTGATGAAATGGATATAATGATGAAGTGTTTAATGCCACTACTAAGGCGTTTTGATTTTGAGAAAATGAGTCGGTTTCGATTAGGCTATATCTGCCGAGGGGGAATGGTTGCTGATGTGATTTTTTCTAATTTATCGACTAAAAAGAATATAAATAGTTCAATGTTTATTAAATACGAAAATTTATTTATAGATAGACAATATACGAATATAGAGAATTTAGAACAAGCTAAAGAGTGGAAAGATACACATGTTAATGAAATTTTTTCAAAATTTTATAGCCTTTCTGACTTTGAAAAGCTAAAAATAAGAAACAACATAAGGCTTGATAATAAATACTATTTAGACATGTATTTTATGGTTGTTTACTATTATATAATGGAGGAGAAAATTGATTACTTTAATATGTGCAATATTTTATTAAATCTAGCTTTTAATGAATATAAAAATTGTAATAATATTGTGTCCTATGGGCTTGTGATGAAATGTTTATCATTAATGCCATTAATTAATTCTCAGGAAGGTACCAAGATTGTTAGTCAATTAGAATATTATATTAATAAACTGTATTTATCACTAAAAGATAATATAAATGTTACTGGATATAAGAGTGTTATAGACAATATTGTTAATTATGCAGCTGATATTTCACAGATTTTATGGCAACTTAGCGATATTGAGCATTCAAAAATTATCACTTGAAATTGAAAGACAAAGAAGAAACAAAGCTATTCCACATACCAAGGTTTTAAAGCTTTATGCAAACCTCGTTTTACTTGATGATAAAAGATAAAATCATATATTTTAACAGAATGTAAATAGGGACGTTCTTTAAAAAAGAGAATGTCCTCGTTTTTTTATGGCAACTTTCAATTTTTAGTTGAATAAAAAATGCTGTTGGATGTAGTAAACTGGATGTATAATAATGGAATGAGTCAAAGTTAAGTGATCTAATCTATCAAAATCATATAAAACTAATGACTTTTATTGCATAATCAAAATGGAACACCAATTGCTTGTGTGGATTTAACAGACTATGATCACTTATTGGCCGAACATTCCAAAAGGCGAGTATCTATATCTGAATAAGGTTGCTGTTAAACGTACATTTGTATTCTTTAAATTTTTTATTTGTTATGCGATTTTCTCATGCTGGGGATCATACAGTCAAATTGCTACAACAGCTAATATTACTTATCAACATAGCAATACAGAAATTAAGTTTACAGCCTAGACCCTCTATCTCTGTTTTTATGCGTCTTTGAGAGGGGGTCGTTTTCGACCCCCTAAAGCGACCCCCTTCTTAAATCAAAATAATTTTGCGTATTTCTATCATTTCCCTGCCTCAACACAGGACGAAAGTAGATCAATATCTGAAAACTGCACATGGGGCATAAGAAGGAGGTTCGAGCAGGGTAAGGTCATAGTCAACCATACAAAATTTATGGGCTATGATAAGGATGAAAATGGCAACCTTGTTATAAATGAAAAACAGGCTAAGGCGGTGAGAAGAATATATGCAGACTATCTCAATGGTAAAGGCTCTAACAGAATAGCCTATGAACTTGAGCGTGAGGGTATCTTAAATTGGAATGCAAAAGCAAAATGGTATGAGGGAAGCATAAGAAAAATGTTAAGCAACGAAAAGTATAAAGGCGAAGCGCTTCTACAAAAAACATATACCACTGATTTCCTCACTAAGAAAAGGGTTGAGAATAACGGAGCTGTTCCGCAATATTATGTGGAAGAAAGCCATCCTGCAATTATTGATAAGGATACATGGGAGGCAGTACAGTTTGAAATGGAGAGAAGAAAAGCCTTTGCAGAAAAATATAACATTAAAAAGCTGGACTATGTTACTAATGATAACCTGTTTGCAGGTAGAGTCATCTGTGGCTGCTGTGGCAGTACCTTTGGAAGAAAGGTGTGGAACTCAACAGATGAAAGATTAAAAAGAACTATCTGGCAGTGTAACAACAAATACAAGGTTAAAGGAAAAATAGGGTGTAGGAACAGGCATATTAATGAAGAGGTTTTATATCAAGCAATTGTTAATGCTTTTAATTCAATTGTGGAGAATAAGGATTACTTTATGAGTAAGTGGAAGGAACATTTACAAAGTGATAACCCGCTACAAAAGTATAGAGCAAAAGAGTTTATAAATATTATTAAAGATGCAGAGCCATTAGAAAAATTTGATATAGAATTGTACCTTAGAATATTAGAAAAGTTGACAATGTTTGAGGGAGAGAAGGTGATTGTAACTTTTCTTGATGGCACTGAGATTGAGTGTGAAATTGATTAAAGTATATAAGTAAATAAAAAATAGGCAACTTAAAGTGGAATTATTCAACTTTAAGTTGCCTATTTTTTTATGAAAAAAAACATATTACAAATAATTAGTAAAAATACCTCATAAAGTAAGAGAGCGGTATGAAATAAGAACAATGTAAATACTTTTTAAGTATATTTGTAGTAATTAAGTTCATAAGGAGGGTTACATATGAGATTAAAGAAACCTATTTTCAGTCTACTATCCATTTTTGTCCCAGCAATTTCATTAACAAGTGAAACATCACCTATTATAAGTCTCTCATCAATATTTAATTCAACTATATGCTTAGTAGCTCGAAAAAGAAAAATTAGAGGCTCTCAAATTATATATGGACAAAAAATTTTTTACGATGAAGAACTGAAATCAATCATAAAATCAAAATTTATTTGACAAGAAGTGGCAACTTTTATATTATATATTTAATTGTATAATATATATAGAAAATAGGGAAAAAAGTAGAGAAATATATTAAAAATAAACAAACAAGCATTACTGTGGATTGTATGGGGGAATAAGTGAAAAGTTTTAATGTTATAAATAAAAAGGTTAAAGAAACCTATGAGAGTCAGGTTTTTGAAATTATTGCTAATGTGGATTTAAAGGAGTTTATGTCAATTCCAGAGTTTATGCAGGTAATAAAATATCCTGGGAAAATGATACGTTCTACTTTTACATATATTACAGCTCATTTAGCAGGAAAAGAGTACGACTCTAGACTAACTGAACTCACAATTATTATTGAGTTAATACAGGCTGCAAGCCTCATACACGATGATATAATTGACAATGGGGTATATAGAAGAGGGCGAAAAACTATTGTGAATGAGTATGGGCTGCCTTCAGCCTTGCTATTAGGAGACTGTTTAATATTTATTGTAATGAGATTAATAGGCGAGATTAAAATAGGAGAAGTTCAGAAAAAAGAAATATTAAATAGTATATCATCCTGTTTATTGCATATGTATGAAGGCCAAAAGTCGGAAAGTATTTTAGAGGGAAACTATACTATCAGTGAGTTGGAGTATTTTCATGTGATCAGTAATAAGACTTCTATATTTTATTCGATGGCTTGTGAATTAGGTACAATTATTGCTGGGGTCAGTGAAAATTATAGAGCTGCCGTAGTGTCTTATGGATATAATCTTGGTCTAGCATATCAGATACTGGATGATTTAAAGAGTGTCATTTATTTAAGAAATGAGGAAACTGATAAAACTTATCAGACTGATTTAGAAAGAAGACTTGTTACATTACCAACAATTGTAGCTTATAAAATAGGTGATGCCCATCAGAAGGAAATAATACAAAATTTTTATAGCGGAAAATATTCAAATAAGGAATTGGTAATTGAAATACTTAGCCAAGATATAATTCTGTCCGAAGTAAAGGATAAAATCGTTTATTATATAAAAAAGGCAAAAGCGGATATAAAGGTTTTAAGAAATAATGAGTACAAGATAGCTTTACAAGAATACTGCGATTGTTTACTGGAGGAAGTTCAATGAATATTGATTTAATCGTGAAGGAAATTAAAAGAGAACCAGGAGTGAATATTTGTAAAAATCTTTTAAAAAAAGAAATGGATATTAATTCTGCATCCGATGATTTTAAGCAGGTATTGGATATTCTAAAATCAGAGGATGAATATGTAAGAGTATTTGCTGTAATGTATATGGCTCTGGTATATGAAAAATTAGAATACTGTAGAACAATTATTCACGAAAGGTTTGTAGAACTTACCAATGATTTGAGTAAAAAATTAATAAGATATGGTTTGATCCCCAGTATTGAATCAATATTGGAAAAGGGTGATCTTGAACTAATCAAATATATAAAAAATAAATTAGCAGATCAGGAGTATCCAGTTTTAGCACGTATATATCTAGAAACATACAGTAAAGTATTGGCTAAAAAAGGTAAAAAGGAAGAAGTTGTTGATTTTTTAGATTCAATAATGGTTTTTATTGTTTCAAATAATTTGGATACTCAGCAGGGGGTAATTTCATCAATTAACAATCTTGGTAAGAAGAATATTATTTTACTGCAAAAATACTTCATGGATTGGATAGAAATCAAGAATATTAACACTTTCTATGTAATCAGGAAAGTATTCGAGCTAAAGCTTGGAGATCTAATAGAAATTGAGTTTAAAAAAGCCTGTGAAGAAAAAATGAATAAGTATGAGATGGAAAGAATTCAATTAATCAGTGAGAAATTCAATGATGATAAGAGTAAAACAGAGGTTACTTATCAAGAGATTGTTGTTTCCACTATGCTGCATTTTATCAACTCTCCAATGCTACCATTTAACTGGGGGGCAAATCCCTATCGGGGATGCCTACATGCCTGTGAGTACTGTTATGGAAGAACCAGTCATGAATATTTGGGGCATACTAAAGATGAATTTGAACGAATTATTTATGTAAAAATTAATGCGGATAAAGCTTTAGAAAGGCAGATAATGGTTCCAAAATGGCGAGAAAGTAGAAATAAGTTAATTAACCTTGGCACTGTAACAGATCCATATCAAAAAATAGATGAACACTATGAAATTACACGAAAAATACTGGAGGTACTATATAAGCATAAAAATCCAGTAACAATAACAACAAAGTCTGATTTGGTTATGAGGGACATTGATATTTTAAAAAAGTTTGGTCCATTAACAGATGTAGTGTTTAGTATACCTTCTTTAGACCAATCATTCCTTGATAAAATAGAAAAGAGAGCTGCACCGATTGAGAATCGCTTAAAAGCAATTGAAAAGTTAAAGAAAGCCGGGATTACAGTGGGAGTACTTATGATTCCTATCTTCCCTTATATCACAGATAGTGAAAGTGAAATGGAACATCTAGTTAAGACGTTGGCTGATTATAAAGTCGATTATGTAATACCAGATATTCTCAATCTACGTGGAGATAGCAAATATAAGGTAAATCAGTTTATAGATGAATATTATCCGAAATTAACGGAAGATTATGAACGGTTATTTGTGAGAGGAAATGATAACCTCTATGTTGATAAGGAATATCAGAAGAGGATATTTGATTATCTTATGAAAGGCGTTTTAAAAAAATATGGTTTGAATGATTATTCGAAGATGATCAAAGGAAAGTGGTCGTAAATATGAAAAATAAAGAGTATGTCGATTGGAATTTTTTTTGGAAAAGGGTAAAAAAGCATCCCCATTTTCTAAAAATCCTCTATTTTGTACATTTGAAAAAATACAAAAAGATATTAAAGAAAATTAACTTAAAAACACCGAATGTCATGGAAATAGGTGCAGGTACCGGTGCGGCAGCTATACATATTCAGGATATATATGGGGGCAGTGTAACGCTTGTTGATAATAATGAAATCGCCTATGAAATGCATAAAAAGCTATTTCACAATAGAACAGGGAGTATTAAATACCTAAAAGAAGACTTTACAAAAATTGCCCAGAAACCGGAATACAATCTGGTAATGAGTGATGGACTGCTTGAACATTTCAGTAAAAAGGAAGAAATAATTGAATTACATAAATCCTTTACCAAAGCAAATGGGTATATATTAATTTTTGCTCTTAATAATAATTTATTTACAAGATTTTTGGAATTAGGAGAGAAAAAAATGGGATATTCGGATCCAGTTAACATGAATGAATGCATTCAGTTATGCAAGAAATCAGGTTTAGCAGTAGTGGGAACTGTTAAGTATTTTTTCGAATATGGAATCTTATGTAAAAGGGTAGGTAAAGATGGATAAAAAATGGGAATTGTGGTGGGAAAAAATACTTATTCGTATTCAAAACCAGGATAATCTTGCACAGGAAGAAGTGAGAAAAGGCTGGGGATATTTATGGGGAGAATGGAAAAACATCGAGAAAGGGTTTGTAACCAAGAAGTTTTTACCTGAAAAGCTTCGAATGCTTATGTCTTTAAAATCAATTGACCCGCTTACGGTTTTGATTGCACCGACTTTCTTAACAGGTATATTTGCAAAAGGAATCACAGTGGCGGAAATGAAAGGATTCATTCAGAGTTTTAAAGATAATGACTGGTTTGATGGATACCAGGATGTTAAGCCCTTCAGTCAAAATCTGATCTATACAAATGGATTTGGTGGCGATGAAATTAAAACAGTTAATGTCTCTACACCATCCATAATAATGGCCGCAGCCGCTGGAGCAAATGTATTAAAAATGGGGAGTCATTCCTATTTTGGAGCTTCAGGGGCTGGAAATTTCACAGATAATATTGGGTATAAAGCGATTACATTACCAGAATCTGTTGAAACTGCCTTTATAATTAGCCGAGCTGCTTATATTAATGGAGAATCAGCGGCAGATTCCAAAACTCAGGATATTGCAACTTTTATGTCAAAAGTACCAAATGGTATGCACATCATGAAAGCATTATTTTATCCATTTAGATTTCATATACTCTGCTTTGATTTCTTTCAGGCTCCTTTCCAGCAACGGGGAATCAGTGTTCCGAATACTGAGTTGGTAGGAGAACTTGTTGCAGAACTCTGTACATATACGAAAAAAGGAATGATTGTCTATGGTACTGATAACAAAGGTCTGTCATTGGATGAAGTATCAAATGTAGGTATGACTAAAATAACATTAATCGAAGAGAACAAGGTAAAGGATACCATTTATACAACACCTGAAGATTGGGGAGTAAAACACAGAAATGTGGAAGACATTACGTTAAGTGACAGTGATAATAGATTAAAAATTACTTTAGAATCTATGGTAGGAAAGCGAGAGGATGGATTTTCTGAATTGCTTGTCATCAATGCCGCTCAATATCTATTTTTAAATGGAATGGTGGATACTTTTAAAAAAGGAACTGATTTGATAAAACAATCAATTGCAAATGGCAGTGTGAGAGAGGAATTACTAAATTTTGTAGAGTCAACAAACGGCAATTTGGCAATGCTTGAAAAGGAGTTGGCGAATATAAAATGAAAATTGCATTACCATGTTCTTGGGATTATAAATTCTTTGACTATCTTCCTGAAATACAAAAGGGAAAGAATAAAATACATGAGCTATATGGTTCATTAAAATCTAGTTATTTGGGAGCGGGACATTCCTCCGCTGCAATACGTGGGGAATGCCTAAAAAGAAAAGACGTTGAAAATTATGTGAAAAAAGTCCATGAAAGCGGTCTGGAGTTTAACTATACAATAAATGCCAGCTGTCTTGGAAATATGGAATTTGATCCACGATTTAAAGCTAAAATGTTGGATGAGTTAAAGTGGATATGTTCGTTTAGTGATACAGTAACAGTGGCAGTGCCTTATCTAATTGAATTGGTAAAGAAAATAAGTAAAAATAAAGTCAAAATTGCATTATCAACCATTGTGGCTGTTGATAGCATCGGGAAGGTAAAAAGCTATGAAGAGCTAGGTGTTAACCGCATTGTATTAAACATCAATTTAAACCGTAAGCCCAACATAATAAAAGATATTCGGAACCATACAAAGCTGGATCTTGAAATACTGGTAAATGACAGCTGTTTAAAGGATTGCCCTTATCGCTATTATCACTATAACTCTGGTTC
>JAEWZA010000331.1 GCA_023395575.1 Bacillota bacterium | reverse complement strand
CCAAGAGTTTATTAATGGTGAAGTTCGTTATTCTTCATTGAAGAAAGCATTCCCACAAGAAGCTGATGAATTATTCCGTTTAAGCGAAGAAAATGCAAAATGGAGATATAATTCTTACTTAAGAATGTCTTCTCAAGATTGGAAATAGAAAACATAGAAAATAACTAAACTATATAAGAGGCTGTCTCATAATTTTGAGACAGCCTCTTTGCTATTATAATAAATTCTAATCCGTAATATATTACAATATTAAAGCAATTCAGATACAAAACAGAGTAACCAAAATTGAAAGTAAATTGGATGCAGAGAGAATAAAGTAATATGTATGGACTAAAGAAGAAGTATTAATACCCAAATAACTTGGTTTTAATGCTCAAACAACTTAGTTTTCGTACTCCGTAAGTGGCACTTTTATACTTCATAAGTGGCACTTTCAAACCTCATAAGTGGCACCTTCATACCTCATAAGTGGCACTTTTATACTCCGTAAGTGGCACATTTAGCTCTCATAAGTGGCATTTCCCTACTTAATATGTGGCACCTTCTGACCTTAAAAGTGGCACATTTAGACCATAAACAAGAAGTATTAAGAGCAAGAACAAGAAGTATTGGAGCAAGAATAAGAAGTTATAGAGTAAAAAAAGAGGCTAACTCGGAAATTATAAGATAGCCTAATTTTTTGTGATATTGACTTTTTTAATTCTTAACTATCTTATAGCTACCAATCCCTTCTTTGGTTTGGAGTTTTAGAATATAAATTCCTTTTTCAAGATTGGAAATATCAAGTGAGAAATTATTTTGGTTAGGAGCTTTAGATATAGCCCTTCTCCCTAAAGCATCATAAACTTCAAGCATTTGAACCACTTCTTTTGTTTCAATACTTAAATAATCAATTGCAGGATTAGGATAAACCTTTGCCTCTACAAAATCTAATTGAACATTATCTATCCCTATTGAACTACAATCAAAAGTTCCATTGGTTGGAGGAAGCACTTCAAAATACCTATTTTCAATAATCCAATTCTTAGATATTGCATTTTGTGAATTTGAAGCCATAAATCTTTGATAATCTGACCAAGTTGAATCATATACTACAACCATAGTTCCATAGTTATCATCTGAATACTTGGGCAAAGCACAGAAAAGAGAATCAAAACCCATACTTGAAAGTTTCGAATCATGACAATATATCGTATTTATCTCGTTTAATCCTTCTATTCTAAGTTCTGATACTCCTGTGCTAAAGAGAAATAATGAATGTAGTTTTGTTAATCCTCTTAAATCAAGTCTTTTTAAGTTTTCATTTATTGAAACATCAAGATATACTAGATTCGTCAAATTACTTACATCAATACTATCAAGCCTACAAGCATATAAATGAAGATATCTTAAAGCAGTTAAATTCTTTAAATCAATATTTTTAAGGCCTAAGTTTTGTAACCACATTTGATTTAAATATGTGTTGCTATCTGTAATAATTCTATAAGAGCTAAATTCACTTCCTCTAAATCTTATTTGCGTAACATCACCATATATTCTTAAAATTGTATCTAAAGCAACTGAAACATAAGATGGAGAATAGCCTAATTCCATTTGTACTGTCATAGGTAGTTTATAATCACCATTCTTAAATATTACCTTTGTATTTGTTGAGTCAGCGGCAAGATTAATATCGAATTCAGCATATTTGTCACATCTAATCTCAATAAATTTATTCATATTTACTTGAGAATACGAATTAATGGGAACAAAGCAACTGAATAAAATAAGTATTGTTAATTTAATAATTGTTCTTTTCATAAATATTGTTTTTTTGGTATAGTCATAATTAAAAAAATGCAGGTAATCTAAAATACAAATTTTAAATTACCTGCAATTAAAAAGGTATTATTTTACAATTATTAGTTTATCAGACTTTATTACACTTTTACTATCTGTAATGCTATAGTAATATGCACCGGATTTAAGATTTTTAAATTCTATTGTCTGCACGCCCTTATTGCTGTTAAGAGTTTTTGTCAATAGTTCTATTCCTTTATTATCATATATTTTTATAGTATAGACTTGTTTTGATGGTAAATCATAAGTTAAAATAATATGATCTTTTGCAGGATTTGGTGAAATTGTTACATCAGCTCCAAACAATTGTGCAAGAGAAGGTTTTGCTCTTCTATTAGTCTTAGATTTTTCTTTTAAATCTAAATCCACATAATCAGGGTGATAATCTGTTTCTTGATTATTGAAGTATAAATAAGCTTTTGCTTTTGCTCCTGCTCTTGTGGATGAGTTAGATAATGTTTCTAATCTTTCATCAATTGGGATAAGATTAGTAGTGTCATTTTTATCTCTCATAATGCTTAATAGTAATAAATAGTCATTAATATCATTAGCATTATACTTTTCATTGTTAGGGTCAGTGAGTAATGTATTGAGCAAGGTCTCTGCTGTATTGTATTCCTTTGTTCCAATATATGAGTCTACCAGTTCGTATTTTGCTTCAATATTTCTAATTGAGTTTAACCTATCTCTATAGTTTGAAATATTTACTCCTGTAGAATCATTAATAATTCTATGTATGATTGTTCTGGAGACTTCTTCCATATCGCTTAGCTTTGATGATATATTACTTTCAAGTGTAGCTCTAAATGTTTTTGTATCCCAGCTGCCTTTAATAAGTTCTATTCCTGTAGGGGTTAATAAGTTTTCTCCTTCTGTTGATTTCATAAAGTCAATATATTCATCTTTTTGAGTACCTTCTGGATTTGATAGTGCAACTTCTAAATATACTGCCAATGGCAGTTTCTCTGATAAGGCAAGTTCTTTCAAAACATCAGGAGACAAATAAGGTGATGCATCTAAATATGCTTGTCTTAAGTCCCAAACATCTCCTGCCCATGAATCTAATAATTTATCAAGTAATTCATCTTTTGAACCTCCATCTAATAAATTATTATAATTATAGAGTAATGTCAGATACTCATTTTCAATGAAGGTATGATGATTGTGTAATTCCAAATCATCTAATAATCCATAATCTCTTGTGCAATCTGTCTCTCCATCTATACCAAGTGGAGTAATATTATTACTTATAGTTAAAGGTTTTTTATTACTCTCTCCTTTATATGAATAAGAATATGCATTAGTTTCATCTTCAATAAAAATATCATAACCATCAGATGAGCCACCATTATTAAAAATATTCTCTGCAGGTTGGTTAATAATTCCACCATCCTGAGATGGAGCTATACCATACAAATCCTCATTTTTAAATCTTAAAACAGATATTCCACGTTTAGTTTCACTAAAATCATTACATTTATATTTTAATCCCACAAGGTCTCCATTACTATTTAATCCTCTATTCTTTCCAATAGCAATAGTTGAGTATAATATTTTTCTAAATATATTATTTTTAACCTCATTTGGAGCTTGTCCTGAATTTTTAATTTGAAGACCTGTACCTTTGAGGTTCTCATTTTCTCCAAAGAAGTTATTTTGTTCAATTTTATAACCTGTAGTATAATCTATAACAATTCCATAAGCTGGTTCTGTTGGATAAAGTTGTCGAATATTATAAACAGGAATTAGATGAAATTCATTACTTTTTATAATGGAATTATTAGCCGATGTTGCAAAAACTCCACAGAAGTTATCTTCAAAATAAGAATCCATTACTTCAACGGATTTTTCGGTATTTGATACTCTTATTCCATAGCTTAATTTTGTTAAAGAGCTCTTATCTACATTATATCCTTGAGGAGTTATTGATATTTTTGCTAACACCTTAAATCCAGCATCCTCAGCAAGTATTCCATGTTTTATTATAAAATTATTTAGTATTTGGTTGTCTGTAAAATCACATCCAATAAACATGACTCCCATTACATCCCATAGAGTTACATGGCTAAGACTTGTTTTATCATGAGGAAACATACTTCTATCCCATGTGAAAATACAATTTGTAAATCTGCTTACATTTGATTGTTCTCCAGTATTAGAATTTGTATTTTTATATGATAAAAATTCTGCACTACGTATGTTGTTTCTAAAGGTAGAATTTTCCGCCTTAACAATTCCTCCCATTGAGTTCCAATCATTAGTCCTCCATGTTGATATTGCATTACGTGAATTTTCTATTATTGAATTGTTCTTTACTATTAATGTCCCTTGATATTGTTCTGCTTGAAGTTGCTTTTTTATTCCGAATACTTCTATTCCTCCCCAATAATTACTACCACAATAATTTGTTAGCGTAGAGTTATCAATAATAAGCTTTGCTCCTGGTTCAATTTTAATTTTAATATCCGGTGCTATTGATATTTTTGCATTTTGTATAGTTAATGTATGTCCTGTTTTTATAGTAAAATTGCTGCCAATATTTAAATCTGTATTCCATGTAGTGCTTTCTGTCGTTTCTGTTGATGTGATAAAATCAGTACCATCAACAACAATTTGATAATATGCTAATGTGTCTTGGCGGGTATCAGGAGAATTTATGGCTCTTATCCATCCATTGCCTGGTTGAAGAGGTTTAATTGACAATGTATGATTTTTTGGATCTGAGATAATTTTTAAGTTGTCACTGCATTCCCATTGTATTATATCTTCTGAATTAAGACTGTTAATAGTATATTGATATGTACCACATCTTTGAAGCTCTCTTTCTCCTTGAATATAAATATCGAGTTCTTTATTAAACCATTCGTGTAAAGATTTGTTAAATGTAACGTGTTCCATATTAGCATAAATAGGTCCCCAATAATTGTCAAATGGGATTTTCTTTTCGAGTACTAAATCTCTTTCCTTGTTATTATACTTATATAAGTCTTCACAAAAATCCACGTTAGAACCTTTATATGCTAACGTACTTTTTGTTGGCATAAAACAATGACTTCTTTGATATAGAGACACATCAAGTTCTACACCCATGTCAATTTCTGAAAGTGCATTGTATATTTCTTCAAAAGAATTAAAAGTTCCTCCTGGTGCAGCATCAAAGCTACAAGAATTTACTACACTCAAAAATTCATATGATTGATCATCGAAAAGGATACCTGATTTCCTTATTCCATAGAAAATTTTTTCTTGTGCACCATATTCAGGCACCGTCCATAACTGAATAGCTGCCATCTCTCCCCACCAATCAGTAACATTAGCTTGTAGTACTTTTGAATAAGCTGATCCTGTTTTAGTACCTTTAAGACTTCCATTACTAATAGCAACTTTTCTTAATTGACCAGGAAAACCTAAGTTATTTATCATTGAATAATATTCATTATGTAATTGAAATGCGTTTTGAGCAACATTATAAATTAGCATTTGTTTCGCAGCAGGAGTATTTAAATTAACATTGTATTTTTCAGCCGCTGCATATTTCACGTCTTTATAATAATAAAGAAAACCTTGAACACTCATAGCAATATTTGCACCTTGGTGAGGTGAATCAAATGATGTCCATAAGCGAGTATTATGTCCTCTATAATCAAACATATTTGGATTATTTTCCATGTACTTTAAAGCATATCTTGTTATTTGCCCTCCCATACTTGGACCAACTACTACTAATTGCTCTTTACTACCATTATTTTTCAATATTTGATTTAATGTATCAATAACTTTTACGCAAGTTAATGCATTTCTTTCAATATAATCTGTCCCCCCACATCTATTTATAGTATAACCATTAGGGTGTTGCACAGGATAGTTCGGAAAATCAAGAATAACAACATCATATCCTTTACGTAATAATTCATCTCCAACATGTATTGGATATCCATTATCATCATTGTAAGATAATGATCCCCAAATGCCTCCTTTATTAATTCCGCCTAAATCTTTATCAATTAATCTCTTACTTTCAGGATCAAATCCATCTACAATTAATATTGGCTTTCTGAGTATTGAATCTTCTTTTGCATAATAAATTCTTACACTTCCTTTCCCATAATAAGACATAAAAGGTTCATAGGCATCAGTTTCAAAATCTCTAATTGTGTACGTAGTTTGTTGTGTTTTTAATAAACTTATCTGAGACTTACAAGTCAAAGTATCATTAGTTGATGTTATTATCTTAATAGTAATAATTTTATCCCCATAATCTAAATAATTTACATTCTCATTTATCATTATTGTATTATTAATATTATAAGAGACAAAACCCTGCCCATTACCATAATCAATTAACATTTTACTGATTGCCTTGTTTGTATTATTGAAAACCAATAGATCATTCAGATTAAATGTTATTGATGACTTGTCCTGAAAAAAGTTGACACAAAAACCCAAATCAACATGGACAAAAATTTAAGAAAAGAACCCATTACAGATGCCTTTCGCTACAAAGTTGTGAGTGATTATTTTTACAAAGGAGGCTCTT
>JAEWZA010000259.1 GCA_023395575.1 Bacillota bacterium | reverse complement strand
AAGAATGACGCCGTATATTCCTGCTGCAAATAAGATAATATCTTCATAGGCGGCGAAAATAACCGATTTTATACCGGTTAGGCCCCAAACTGTCAAAAGCATAAGCAACGCTTTGTTCTTTTTCGCGTATAACGAATACAGCACCAAACTGATAGTCGCTACAGGACAAGGCATGATATTGGTCACGATTTTCGGCCATGCGTTGCCGAGCGCAATCGAAACCAGCGGATAAATCAGAAACAGAATAAAGAAAACGAAGTGAATTATCTGCGGTTTTTTGAGTGCATCATCCTTGTTCTTAATCACTTCATATATAAATAGAACTCCGGTAAGCAGGAACAACGGAAAGGCAAAGAACTTTTGAATGGGTTGAGTTCCGAATGCAAAAAAGAAACCGAATGCTATAAAGAGATTCACAATTCCCAAAGTCAACTTCATCACAAATCCTTTTTGGAATTTGAAGCTGACAAAAGAAGACAATGCCAAAACAACCAGCAATGCCAACTGAACGTATTTTGTTGTTTGATTGTATTCACAGATTACATTCCAAAATGCTGTTGCATCCATAACGTCCTCTTCTGGTGGCTTCTTCTTGTTTGAACCTAAAAAGCAATAAAGAAACAACTTTTATCATGATAGACAAAAGTTGTTTCTTTTGTGGTGACTCATAGGGGATTCGAACCCCTGTTGCCGCCGTGAGAGGGCGGAGTCTTAGGCCACTTGACCAATGAGCCATTTGTCAACGACAAAAGCTATTATAACATGGGTAAGTGGGACTGTCAATATGGAAAAAATTTTGCCTTTAGTTGGGCGCTCGTTAATTAAAAAGTTAAATTCCACCCCTCCCCCTAATTTCTGGTGGAATTTGACTTTTCATTTCACCAGTTGGAGAAAATTTTATATAAATTAATACTGGTAAAAGTTATATTAATTTACAAATTATTTATAAAATTATATAATAATAGTGTTTAATATTGGATTTATTAAAATATATTGTAAACTAAATTTAAGGAAAAACAATTAATAATTTTAAAAATGTTATGTTGTTAAATTTAGTACAAGAGATAATTTTAGAAACTTGAATAACGATGGGAGAAAAAATGGAAGAGATAAATTACATAGAACAAGTAAAAAGAGCGTATAGAAAACTAAAGGGAACTGTTTATTTAGACAAGACAGTACCTTTTTTACGAAATCGTATTGTATCGTTTGAAGGAAAAGGTTTAGATAAAAGACTAGAGAGTATAGGTAAAAAACTAAATGGTTCAAATGAAGCATGGGAAGATTTTATTGATGAAATCTTGAGTTCAATAAGAGTATTAACTTTTCCAAAGTTAGTAACTACTGGTGAGGAAAAGAGGAACGAGGAGCCCATATTGATTACAAATACACCTGTAGGTAAGGTCTGTATAAAAAAATATAATAATTTTATTGATATGAGTGTAGAAGGGCATATTCTAGGTGTTTTGTGGATTTTAGCAATAGGATATAAAATTGATAATGAATTAATAGAAACATGTTATGGAAATAGATTATATGAAAATTTAAAAAAGGAAAAGGAATGTAAGACAACATCTTCTCCAAATTTAATGAAACCGTATTTCCAGCAATATGAAAGCTGGAGGGATGAAGGCTTAAAAATGGCAGAAGATTGTCTCAAAGAACATAATAAAAATATAATTATAACAATGTTAGACTTAACAAAATATTTTTATAGTGTTGAGCTAGATTTTATAACATATATAAAATTAACAGAAAGATTTATTGAAAATGGCAATAAGTGTGAACAAAGACTAAATGAATTTGTATTTAGTGTATTTTATAGATATAGTTGCATTTTTAAAATGGAAACGAAACATGCTTTTTTACCAATAGGATTTTTGCCGTCAAATATCATTGCAAATTATTATTTAAATGAATTTGATCAAAATGTCATTTCTAACTTAAACCCAATGTATTATGGGAGGTATGTAGATGATATAATAATTGTTTCACAAGTAGATAAGAAATCTGAGCTCTTAGAAGATTTGGATGAGAATGGAATAAGTGGTATTATAGAAAAAACTATAGAAACTTTACATAATAAAAAAATTATTGCAATGGAAAACAATAAATATTATTTGACCAATTACAAAAAACTTGAAGTACAGCAAGAAAAGTTTAGGTTTTTTTATTTTGATAAAGCAGGGTCGATGGGGATACTTGATAAGATTAGAAAAGATATTGCTAATAATACAAGTGAATTTAATTTTTTACCGATTGAAGCAGGAACTTTAGAAAAGGATTACTCCAATATATTTAAGCTTGAAAGAGATGACTCTGTTAATAAAATCCGAGGTATTAATAAAGCACAAATAGGAAAATATGAATTGTCAAAAACAATTGCAAAACATTTGTCAATTTGTAAATTTGTTGATGGTTCTGGAAACATTAAGTTTATGGAGGAATTGGATAAAATATTTGATAATCAAACAATATTAAGTAATTATACTTTATGGGAAAGTGTTTTTAATTATTATATTGTTAATAACCAGTTTGATAGACTAAAAGAGTTTGTTCATAAGATTATTGATAGTTTTAGTTTAAAAAATATGGATGAAACAAAATATAAAAAAGTTGAATATGAAAACTTTAATAGTCAAGATATATGGAATGTGAAAGATAGCTTAAATTTATTTTTAGTAGCATGTTTAGCTAGGGCAACATCAATTGTTTGGGGTAAAAAAGTAAAAGAAGCTTTAAAAGATATTCTATCTGAGCTTGAAAATAAGACACACAAGAAACAAATTAATAAATTATTAGAATTTGATCATTTCAGAGAAATGCGTAAATCGTATGTTCATTCTCGTATGTTTAATAAATATCTTATACCAATTACTATTGAAGAATGTATGACAGTATACTATCCTGACGATGATGAAAATGAAGCCAAAATGTATTCTATTGATGAATATTTAAAAGCAAAAGGTGATAATAACATTGGTTCATATAAGTATAGTCCGTTTATTGTAAAGCCTTTTGAAATAGCTTTTACACAAATTCTTAAAAATATAAAGATGGGTAATAAAATAATAGAATACAATAAATCATTAACAGAAATGATGGTTAAAAAATATAGTAATAACTTTTGGATAAGAAATAATTGCTTAAAACTTAATAATTATATAAAAGTGGATAGTGAGATTATTAAAAATAGTACAGAAAATAGAAGTGCTTCTGCAATTAAGATTTGTTCTAATAATAAAAAATCTAAATTCAGAATTGCAGTTGCTAATGTTTAAATTGATAAGAATGAGTTTGAAAATGCGTTACTAGACAAGACGCATGATAAATCTAAGAGATATAATGAGATTGCATATATTGTAAATGAAGCGATAAAGCATGAAGCTGATATGCTTATAATGCCAGAATCATATGTACCAATCGAATATTTACCGCAGATACAACAAAAAGTTGTTGATCATAACATGATTATTGTCTGTGGTTTAGAGCATATAAAGGTTGATACGGCTAAGAAGAGTAAAGTGTATAATTTAATGGTTACATTACTACCTCTTAAAACAGAGAATTTTTCATATACAATTCCATACTTTCATCAGAAAGTACACTTTTCACCAAGCGAGAAAGGTATTATTGAAGATTATGGATATAAAGCAATGGAAGGAAATGAGTATACCTTATTTGTTTGCAGTGACTTATGGTTTGTACCGTATTGCTGTTTTGAGTTGACGTCTATAAAAGAAAGAAGTATATTTCAATCATATGCTGATTTAGTCATTGGTGTAGAGTGGAATAGGGATACCAAATATTTTGGAAATATTGTTGAATCGTTAAGCAGAGATTTACACTGCTACTGTGCACAAGCCAATACTTCTGAATATGGTGATAGTCGAATAACACAACCTACTAGTAGTGATATATCAAATATTGTTCAAGTTAAAGGTGGGTTGAACCCAACAATACTTATTGGAGAAATTGATGTAAATGCTTTAAGGGAGTTCCAGTACATGGGTATTTGGGGGCAAGATAAAAATAAAAACTTTAAACCAACGCCACCCAATTTAGATAAGGAAATTGTGTTTAAGAAGATG
>JAEWZA010000182.1 GCA_023395575.1 Bacillota bacterium | reverse complement strand
CCTATGATGGTACGAAAGTTGTATGAATATTTAAGAAAGAATGGGAATAATAAAACATACTTGATTAAATGAATAGGAGATTCAAATGATATTTAGACTTGGATTTGTAGCGATGACATTAGATTTAGAAAATTGCTCGCCGTCAGGTACTGTTACTTATACAACATATAAAAACCTTAAGGACGAAAGTGCTAGGAGAATGAGACTAGCCCGAGTATCAAGGAGTAATCTAGAAAATACCTTGAGAATACTTAAAAATAATGCTGCGCAAAATATAGAAGTATACAGGCTAACTTCCAAGCTAATACCTCTTGCTACTCATAATGAGCTATTTGGTTGGAATTATTGGGAGGAATTTCAATATGAATTTAAACGCATTGGAGAATATATAAAAGCTAAGAACTTTAGGGTAAGTGCTCATCCAGACCATTTTACGCTATTGAATTCTGTTAAGTCGGAAGTAATTGAAGCATCAATTAGAGACCTTGATTATCATGTAAAAGTATTTGAAGCAATGGGACTTGAGGATTACAGGTATAAATTAGTACTTCATGTTGGCGGTATGTACGGTAATAAAGAAGAAGCAATTGAGCGATTTAAAATAAATTATCTTAATCTTCCTGATAGAATACGTAAACGGATTATTTTAGAAAATGATGATAAAGTTTTTACAGTGGCTGATGTATTGGGTATTTGTGAAGATTTGAATATTCCCATGGTATTAGATGTCCACCATCACAATTGTGCGAATAATGGTGAGGCAATAGAGGAGTTTTTGCCTAGAATATTTAATACATGGAATGGAGAAATTTATCCCCCAAAGCTTCATTATTCAAGTCCCAAAAGTAATAAGGAATATCGAAGCCATGCAGATTATATTGACTATTCAGACTTTGTTAGCTTTTTGAATACGGCGAAGGTTTTTAATAGAGATATTGATTTTATGCTTGAGTGTAAAATGAAAGACAGAGCGTTGCTGGAGCTTTCTGAAAAGCTAAAAAAAACTAAAGATATAGTTCAGATTAATAAAGCAACCTTTAAAATATAGCTAAAAACACGCGTTGTTATAATTATTTTTGAACTTTGCAGGGTAAAATCATTGTACTGGCTTACATGTACTCCCGTACAAACTTATCTAAATGGGCTACTTGTTTATAAATATTTGTTTGAATTTGAGTTAATTTTACTATGGTCTGTTGTAAAACAAGAAATAATATATACCAATAATAAACTGCTTAAATAGTACGAAATATATATCTATTGCTCGCTCCCGAAATTGACGCTGAAATAATTGCGGTGCAGAACAAGTACTTTCGCCGACCGTATGACCAAGGCATCCTGTCTCGGGTTAATACTCACAGCTACTGACTTCCGCTTTTGTCGGCTACAATACTTGTTCTTCACCTATTATTTATAGCATCAATTTCTAACCGAGCTTCGCAATTAGATATATATTACACTCGCGTACTATTTCTTGTAAAAAGACATCGGTATACAGAAAATGTTGTTTTGCAACAGCCCCGTGTAACAATGAAGCATGGATGATGAATGTAGTAAGGCGGTATAATTAACTGTTATGAACCAATACAAATTCAACAAATATCTTGGGAGTACCTCATTTAATATAAGTTGTACTCGCGTACCAGTTTAAGCGAAAAGTAGCCTATCTGCGAACTTAGTCAAAATAATTTAGCACAACGCAATAAATAAGAATAAAATTTTCAAACTATGAAATAATTAATATAAAGATATTGATTTAGCAGATAGTTTATTGTTAAGTCAAAAATAAAAATATTAATTTTTAGAAAGGAAGTTGTACATGGGTAAAGGTAAAAAAAAGGGTACTAGTGACAATACTGCATTTGATAATGATCAGGTTGGTGAAAATAAGAATAGTAATGGTGGTGGAAAAACTAAAACTACCAAGAACAGTAAGTAGTTCTTTTGGTTATAGTGGATAATTTGCATTAATTAATAAAAAGAGAATTGTGATAAACACAGATTCTCTTTTTATTTACGTTATTGTTAATCTTGGTGGACAATAATTAGTTCATGTCTATATATAAAATTTACAGTGTTACATATAATTAAGTCCTAATTTCTGAGATTTGAGAATAATATTAAATCAGTAAAGCTTGTCTAGAGAAAAGTATATATGACTAAAACTTCATTTATTCCACATATTTATTTTTAATGGTATAATATAACTCGCGATTAATTATGCAGAATAGAGTATTCTATGTTGATTATTTTCAGATCAAACGCTAATAACGTAACTGTAGAAGAGTAATATTATTGATCATAAAACTATTTAACTCAATTATTGTACATATAAGTCTATCAGTGGGGGAGAATTATCAATAGTTTGTTACTAACTTGATTTTAATCCATCATATTACTTTTCGTTTGATAAAGTCTTCTACACTGGCAATTTTCAACTGCGAAAGTTGAACTATGAATGTTAAGTTGTAACTAATAATTATTTCGGAGAATTCAAATGATTACAGTATTGTCATTAAGTCCCGCTGTAGATAAAATTTATGTGATAGATGATTTTTGTGCAGGAGAATTATACAGGGTAAATAATTGTATACAATCGGCTGGCGGTAAGGGTATCAATGTGACTAGAGTTTCTAGAATGTTGGAGGCTGAGGTGGCTGTACTAGGCTTTAAAGCAGGCAACACCGGTCAATGGTTGGAGGAAAATATCCTTGGAACAGGGGCAAAGTCATATTTAATAGAAGTAGAAGGCCAATCAAGGACGAATAATAATATTATAGATAAGATAAATAATAGAGAAACAGAAATATTAGAAGAAGGGCCCACAATAAGTGATTATTCTTGGCAAATGTTTCTTGAAAGCTTTCATAAAAACATAAAAAAAACAAAAGTACTTGTTTGTTCTGGAGGACTTCCAAAAGGTCTAGGAACCGAAACTTATGCAAAACTTATTGAAGAGGCAAACAAGCTAGGCATTAAAACAATTTTGGATGCCAGTGGAGATGTACTTAAGCAAGGAGTTAATGCTAAGCCTTATATGATAAAACCAAATTTAAGAGAATTGTCAACATACTTTCAGACAAATTTTACTACTGAGACTGAAATTTTGAAGGCCTGCAAGGAGATAATAAATGCTGGCGTAAAGGTTGTTGTCACATCATTAGGAGCAGATGGTGCACTATTTGTAAGTGAAAAGGCTGTATATAAAGCTTATCCGGTTAATGTTAATGTGATAAACACTATAGGTTCAGGGGATTCAATGGTAGCAGGCATTAGTACTGGACTTGCAGAGGGTATGGGACTTGAGGAATGCTTTAGGCTTGGTGTCGCATGTGCTTCATCAAATACCGAATTTATTGAAATTGGTTTAATAAATAATGTAAAGGTTGAACAATTAAGAAAAGACATTGTAATCGAAAAGATATAGTTATATTATTTTTGTGCCGGAGTTCGGCTTGGAGGTTGTTATGAATATTAATGAACAATTGATTAAGGAATTTAATTTAAAGCCTTTTCAAGTACAAAATACTGTTAATTTAATTGACCAAGGTAATACAATACCTTTTATAGCTCGTTACAGAAAAGAAGTAACAGGCGAATTAAATGACCAAGTGCTTAGAGAACTATACGAACGCTTAGTTTACCTGAGAAATCTGAATGATAGGCGCGAGGATGTAAAAAGACTGATAGATGGGCAGGGAAAGCTCACAGAAGATATTAGCAAGGCATTAGATAAAGCAGTAACGCTTCAGGAAATTGAGGATATTTATAGACCATATAAGGTTAAAAGAAAGACTCGTGCATCAATTGCAAAAGAGAAGGGATTAGAGCCTTTAGCAACAATTATTTACGCTCAGATGCCATCACGAACTACAGTTGAGGAATTAGCATTAAAATATATTGATGTGGAAAAGGGCGTAAATACTGTAGAAGAAGCAATATCAGGTGCAATGGATATAATAGCTGAGGAAGTTTCTGACAATGCAGAATACCGAAAAGCTTTGAGGGAAATTATTTTCAGAGAAGGTTTAATATTATCCACTGCTAAAAAGGAAGAGGATTCTGTTTACAGAATGTATTATGATTTTAAAGAGCCTGTTTCTAAAATAGCAAATCATAGAGTTTTGGCTTTAAACAGAGGTGAAAAGGAAGAGTTTTTACAAGTAAAAGTAGATTTGGATAGCTCTAAATGCTTAATTTACCTTAAAGGAAAATCAATAAGGAATACTAATGCCGATATGGGGAAATATGTTGAGCTTGCAATTGAGGACTCCTATGCTAGATTAATTTTTCCATCACTTGAAAGGGACGTTAGGAATAAATTAACTGAAGTAGCACAGGAACAAGCGATTAAGGTGTTTTCCGAAAATCTCAGAAATCTTTTGCTGCAGCCTCCAGTCAAGGATAGAGTTGTGTTGGGATTAGATCCTGCTTACAGGACAGGCTGCAAGATTGCTGTTGTTGATGAAACTGGAAAGGTTCTCGAAACGACTGTAATATATCCTACTC
>JAEWZA010000370.1 GCA_023395575.1 Bacillota bacterium | reverse complement strand
GTATAATACCAGTCAATATATAAAGCAGACAGTGGAAAGTGTACTGGCTCAAACCTATGACAATTTTGAAGTAATCATAGTCGATGACGGCAGTACCGATGATGGAGCACAAATTGTAAAAACTTTAATTCAAAGGGATGCTAGAATCAAGTATATTTACCAGTCAAACCAAGGTGTTTCTGCTGCCAGAAATAATGCTATTGAACATTCTCAGGGCGATTTTGTAGCCTTTTTAGATAGTGACGATTTATGGTTGCCAACTAAGCTTGAAAAGCAAATAAACAGGATTGTATCCACTGGTATGGATGCCTGCTATTGCGGTTATCAGTACTTTTGTGAAGCTTCAAAGGGTGAAGTCTTTCCCAAACGCTACTCAGAAGGTAAAATATTGTTAGAGGTAATAAAAGAAAAGGTTTCTGTATGGACAAGTACTGTTGTTGTGAAGAGGTCTATTATTATAAATAATTCTATTACCTTCAGGTCAGGTTTAAATTGGGCTGAAGACATGGATTTTTTCTATAGACTGCTATACAAGTGTGAGTTCTGTTGTGTTAAAGAAACAATCGCTCTTTACAGGCAAAGACCTAATTCACTATCAGCCACTCCAGACAGGCTGCCTGAAATACAATTATGGAAGGAATTTAGTCAGTGGGTACAAACTGCCCAATCCACTATATCCTATAATAAACAGGACATTGAAAAAGCAATAATTCATTATAAGATTCCTAGTGTTGCAATACATTGTCTTTATCAAAGGCTTTGTAATGGTATAAAGCCAGATGCGGAATTTTTCAAAAAATCTCCGCTGCAATTGGTTCATGATTATAAAATAAGCTTTTCAGAAACTGGTTTAAAGCTTTATATCAAAAAGCTATTATTGCATTATAAATATGGATATAAGTAAGTTTTTACTTTGAGTCTTTGGAGTATAGGAATTTAGGATCTATCGGTGTTCAAACTTATCAATGGTTTGTAGCCGAAATAATTGACTTTAATGTTATTAGATATTTAAATTGGACAAGAAAAAACATTGAAATATTGATGTTCTAGACATATATTAGTATATGGAAATTCATATAAGCCTAGATTCAAAATGAAATTTTAGATTGTAGAAAAATTTCATTTCAACAGCAACACTTAATTACACAAAAAATGTGTGTATTAGCGATGCGATAGGTATCTGATAAGCTTGTCAGAATATTTATGACTTATCGTTTAAATTTTAGAATTTATATTAAAAATTGAGGAGAGTATTAAGTATGAAGATTGTAAATGAAAAGGGCAAGTTGTTTGGATTAATTAATATTATTGATTTTAGCATTATTGTTCTAGTATTGCTAGTTGGTGTAGTAGTCTTTTTTAAGACAATTGGTACAGACGTTAGTCCTATTGCAACTGGAGAAAATCAGCAAAATATAACTGTAACTTATAGATGCACAGTAAGAAATACAGATCAAATAAAAGCTCTTAAAGTGGACGACCAGTTAATTTCACTTTTAAATCCTGCAGATGCATATATCAAGTCCATATCCTATACAGACCTACAAGTACCAATAAGTACAGCTGATGGAAAAGCAGTATATGCAATAGATCCAATTAGAAAAGAGCTCACAGTAAAATTTACAATGAAAACTAAACCTGGTAACGGAAAAATCACACTAGATAGTCAAGATGTTGCAGTAGGTAAAGTATTTACATTAAAAACTCGTTCCTTTGAAACACAGGGAACTATAGAAGCCATCGAGTTTAATTAGGAGGAATCATTAAGTGTGGAAATATGTATCTAATAGCCTGCTTTATAGTTTCTTGATATATATTTATGAGCTATTTTCTAATGCTTTTCGTAATAGCTTAATAAATAAAATATTGCTAAAAATATCAGAATGGAACCAAAGCAGTCTATCTTATAAAATTGTACAGAATTACACTGCACGTACTCCAAAACATGCATATTCAATTGCATATAGATTTTTAGCTTTTTGTGGAAATAAGCTGGATTTTATTGCTAGTAGTATTAATTCAGCCTACTCAAGAGCGTATAAAAATAGTCTTCTATATAAATTAATTAAGGGCACAATGAAATTAGGTGAAAAGTGTTTTGGTAAGTGGTATAGGATTGCTTTCTTTATTATTATTGCTCTTATTCTTTGTTTGGCTGGCTACTTCTTGCCTAAAATTGCTGTAGTTGGAATTATAGGTGCTTTAGCCACAATATTTATATTGCGTGATTTTGAAAGAGGAGCTTATCTGGTAGGTATATATCCTATACTATACTTTATAGCTGTTGAAACCAATATAGGCTCACTGGCATCTACATGGGATGAGCTTTTGATTATTTTTTGTGTTGGAGTCTGGTTTTATAGATGGTTAGTGGACAGAAGAGATTTTTCCTTTAATTGGTCACCTGTTGATTTTTCACTATTTCAATTCTTCTTTGTAGCAATAGTTCTGTTTGTTGTAGCTTCCTTCAATTCACTTGGTTTTGATGGATTAAGGGCAAATATAGAGTACTTAATGTTTTTCTTTATTGTTGTTAAGCTACTTAGAAGTGAAAATGGTGCAAAAAGTTTGGTTAAGATAATGATTTTTACAGGCATTTTTATGTCTGTAATTGGTATTTATCAGTATATCGCTAAAGTTGAGACTCCTGCATTTTGGACTGACAAGGTGGAGAGCACCGCTGGCCCGAGAGTTTTCTCAATTGTAGGAAGTCCAAATGTACTTGGCTGCTTGTTAGCTATGCTTATACCTCTAGCAATATCACTTATTTTTTCAGAGAGGCATATATTGCAAAAACTTTTATACACATTCGCTACTGGATTAATGGGAATTTGTATAATTCTCACCGGTTCACGTTCTTCTTGGATAGCACTTGGGCTTGCACTGACTATTTATGCAGTTCTAAGTAAAAAGTACAAGCTAATTATTGGGTTGATAATTGTAGCGGCTCTTGCTTATAGCTTTGTTCCAACAGTTCAAAGCAGAATTGGCTATTTGCTCGACCCTGAATATATTGCCAGCAGCTTCAGAGGCGGAAGATTTTCAAAATGGCCGAAAGCATTGGAAATGTTCTATAGCGATCCGATATTTGGTACTGGTTTTGGAAAATTTGGTGGTGCAGTAGCTACAAATAATAAGGTTAAAGGTGCCTTTTATGTAGATAATTATTATCTTAAGGCAGCTGTAGAAATGGGTATATTTGGTTTGATTGCATTTTTAATAGCTTTATATAATGGGGTGGTTTGGCCTCTAAGAGCAATTAGAAAAGTTGAAGACAAGGTTTCTAAAGGGATTGTACAAAGTGGCTTTGGTGCTATGGTAGGTATTCTATTTACTAATATAGTGCTTAACAACTTTGATGCACCTTCTGTAACCACATACTTCTGGACAATATCAGGAATTTGCGTTTATTTAGGATTCATCAAAAAGGGACCAAATAACGTACTAACCAAGATTATTGCTCAGAATGAGAATGTTTAATTGAATACTAAAATACCCTCGTTTCTATCTTGAAACGAGGGTATTTTTATTGATCCTGTTGACAAGTCGTGGTAATCTGTAAAAAGTGTTGTACCATTCTCGCCACACCTAATTAATTTTTTATTCAATGCTACTTGCTCTCTATTGTCTCTACATCATGATCCTTTTTCAAAGTTTCTATATCTGCTAAATACTCTGTAGATATCTTTTCAGCCTCATTTAGCTTTTCAGTCCCAGTCTTTGCTATATCTCCGTCACTCTTCTCAGCTGCATCAAGCAATATGTCAAATGCTTCTGATTGTACTGTCGCTGCCGCAATATATTTATCGTGTACCTTTTTCACTTCTTCTGTTGCCGGAACAGTTGCTTTTGCTTTTGCAATCAGTTCTGCAGATGCAGGAATTATCACATCTTTTAATTTAGCCGCAAACGCAGCGTCATCTGCATTACTGTCTGTCTTAATAGCTTCGTATTCGCTGGTTACTTTCTTTTCTAATGCCGCAATTTCTGGCAATTGATTGTTAATGTAATTAATTAAATCCTCTTGCACTGGGTCAGACCCACAACCTGCTAATACTGTAACACAAATAAGTAGTGCTGAAATGACTGCTATAATGTTTTTCATGTTTTTCATTTTATGCTTTCCTCCGAATGTTAATTTTTTACATATCTATTGTACTTATTTAATAAATATGCTCTACAATTATATCATAAAAAGTTATTTTAGCTTTATTTGCTGCATGAAATGATATTTTTATGTTATGAAATGTAATTAAGTATCTTTTTTACTCTTTCATTGTATAATATATTTAATTTTCTCACCACATAACTTTATCAATCTACCGCTTCAACACTTTTTTCGCAACATTTAGCAATCTTGTTTTCTTAAGTACAGCAATTACTATTGATATTGTTTTTCTTTTAGCTACCACAGTCATACTTTCAGAACAGTACTTATCCACTAATTTATCAAAGGAAAGGATATCTAAATCACCAAAGAATCCTTCTCTGTTTTGATTTTGAAGGGCAGATTTAAATGCAGCAGGGTTATAGGAAACCGCTTTGTCTAAATCAACCTCTTCAAACAAAATGCTATCTTGAAGGCTGTCAAACATGTCTTTTCCATTTTTGCTATTTATCAGAAGAAGTGAAGTCCCCTTATCATCATCCATCTTTGGCAATACCTTATTTATGCCCCAAAAATCAGCAAGTGTAATATCACTCTTTCTGTGCAATGTCTTAAAACTACACTTATGGCATGAGGGGCGTAAGCAAGTATCCTTTAAAAATGCCTGCATATATAAGTCCTTATCAAGTGTCTGAATATGCTTATTACCATTATTGAATTCTAATGCCATGGAAAATTTATTCCAGCCTTTATTTTTGTGTCTGAAATTTGCACCTTCTGCCTTGGCACCTACACGTTTTTCCTGGTATGAAAGGTATTTTTTCCAAACCCTAGGTGATGGTACTCCGTGACAAATAATATCCACACAGAACAAATTATCATAGTCCTTCTGCAAATAGGCTTTTAAGCCTTCTATCTGGCAGGGTGTCC
>JAEWZA010000181.1 GCA_023395575.1 Bacillota bacterium | reverse complement strand
CAGTAAATTCCTTTATAGCCTGAAGCCTTTTTTCAGCCACCTCAGACAATGCCTTATCCCTTTTGTAAGTAATATACGCATAAGCCAATCTATTTGAGCGGCCTACTCTGCCTCTGATTTGATATAGTTGAGATAGCCCCATTCTGTCTGCATCCTCAACTACTATAGTATTGACATTGGGCATGTCTAGCCCTGATTCAATAATTGTGGTGCAAACTAAAACATCATATTCACCGTTTATAAAGCTATACATAATATCTTCTAATTCTTTTTCATTCATTTGACCATGAGCTATAGCTACTCTTGCTTCAGGTACAAGTGCCTTAATTTCGTTAGCCTTAAGTTCAATTCCTCTAACCCTGTTATATAGATAAAAAATCTGACCGTTTCGTGAAAGTTCTCTGATTATACCATCCCTTATTAATTCATGATTATGCTCCATTACATATGTTTGAACAGGGTATCTCTCCTCAGGTGGATCTTCAATAACACTTATGTCTCTTATACCCACTAACGACATGTGCAAGGTCCTTGGTATAGGTGTAGCTGTTAAAGTCAATGCATCTACATTAGGCTTTATTGCTTTTAGCTTTTCTTTGTGAGTTACTCCAAACCGTTGCTCCTCATCAACTACAAGAAGTCCTAAGTCCTTGAACTCAATGTCCTTCTGCAGTAATCTATGAGTTCCAATCAATACATCTATATTTCCACTTTTAACAGACTTAATTATTTTTTTCTGTTCAGCTGCCGTCCTAAATCTACTTATTACATCTACTGTTACAGGAAAATCACTCATTCTCTTTTTGAAATTTTCATACTGCTGCTGTGCCAATATAGTAGTTGGAACAAGGTAGGCCACCTGTTTTCCATCCATTACAGCTTTAAATACCGCTCTTATTGCAACCTCAGTCTTTCCATATCCCACATCACCGCATAGAAGCCTATCCATGTGCTTATCTGATTCCATATCCTTCTTTATTTCATCAATACACTTCAGTTGATCATCTGTTTCATCATAAGGAAAAATTTCTTCAAACTGCCTTTGCCAGACTGTGTCTTTAGAAAAAGCATGTCCATTTGCTACTTCACGCTGTGCATATATCTTTATTAACTCAGCAGCAAGCTCTCTAAGTGACTCTTTTACCCTATTTTTTGTTTTAGCCCACTCTGTACCGCCAAGTTTATTAACCTTTGGCGACTTACCTTCTGAGCCTATATATTTTTGAATTAAATCAAGCTGATTTGTGGGAATATACAAAAAACCATTATCCTGATATTTTATTTTAAGGTAATCCCTTTTTATTTCACCAACCGCTAGTTTCTCAATACCTATATATTGACCTATTCCATGTGCTTGGTGAACAACAAAATCACCTACATTCAAGTCTGAGAATGCTTTAATTTTATTACCATCATGCTTGGATTTTGCCTTTTTTATCCTTTTGTCCTGCCCGAATACTTCTTTGTCACTTATAATTACAAACCCTATTGTAGGGTACTCAAACCCCTTTTGAAGGCTTCCACGGGTAATAACAACTTCTTTGTTTAAAAGTTCTCTATCAAGGTCATCTACAAAGTTTGCTGATAGTTCATTAGTGGCCAATGTTTCAACTAATCTATGACCTCTTCCGCTAGGCCCCGAAAGTACAACAATTTTATATTCCTTTTCCCTTAAATGCTGAATGTCATTAACAAGCAGCTCCATATGATTTTGATATGAATTACCAGTCCTGCACGGAATTGAAATTTGAGTATATGGCCTAATAAAAGAATTATTTGACGAAATTGCAGCCATAGTAACAGTTCTTAATTTTTGAGCACTCTTTAAAATATAATCCATGGAGTGACTCCAGCTTGCCCCATTTGGCAACATTGCACCCTTCTCAAGCATACCTTTAGATAGTTCATCCTGTTCAAGAACTAAGTTTTCAATTCTCTGTTCAATTCGTATTGTTTCATCAAATACGGCTATCACATTGCTGTCAATGTAATCAAGAATTGATGCTGGAGTTTCCAATATATATGGCAGATATCTGTCTATGCCGGCAAAATAGTGGTCTGAGTTAATTTTCTCAATATCCTCATTAACTCTTTTTACTATATTGTTGCTTATATCAGAATTTCCTTTCTTGTTTAGCTTCTTGACATATTCTGATAAATCTCTATTAATTTTAGAAATAATATCTTCCTTTGTTCCTTGCTTATATACAACATCTCTAGCAGGCGATATCTGACAATGGTCTATTGCTTGGGTTGAGCGCTGAGTAGTGGCATCAAAATATCTAATGGAATCAACTTCTGTATCAAAAAGTTCTATACGTAAGGGTTGTTCCTCATTTACGGAAAATATGTCAATAATTCCTCCACGAATTGCAAATTGCGCCTTTCCTTCTACCAATTCAACTCTTTCATATCCAAATAATACTAATTTTGATATTAATTCATCTAATTCAATTTGTGTTCCAATATTAATGGGTATAATTCCATCTCTAAATATATTCATCGGAGATATCATTTGAACAAGTGCTTCTGCTGAAACAACTAACATTTTATAGTCACCCTGCATACATCGTAATAGGGTTTTAACTCTTTGATAAATAATATCGTTACTTCTAGCATCAACATTGTAAAGCATAGTTTCCTTCGGTGGTAAGTAGATTACATCCTCGCCCAGAAATAAAGAAAAATCATCAAATGCTCTTCTAGCCTGCATTTCATTATATGTTATAAACAGACCTCTGGTCTCAGCATGGGTGCACAATGAATATATTAAATGAACCTTCTGAGAATCAGATGGTCCAATAACTGAAACGGCACCCATATTTCCCTTTATAGACGATAAAAGTGTATTATACTCTTTTAATTTTAGTAGAGGATCTGTAAATAAATTCATTCCTATGCCTCCAAATTATTGTATAGAATTAATGCTGCACTAGAACAGTTCATTTTGAATCTAGGTGTTATAACAATTCATAGCCTTTCCAGGTCCACTTTTTGTTATCATTATAGCTGCTTCAGCTGCTTTTTCAATACTATTAAACATTATTTCCCATTCTTCCTTAGGAAACTTGCTTAGCACATAGTCTGCAAAGTCCCACTTTTCAGGCGGACGTCCAATGCCAATTCTTATCCTGGGAAAGTTTTCTGCTTGTAGCTGAAATATTATAGACTTCATACCATTATGGGAGCCAGAACTGCCTTTTGGCCTAATTCTTATTTTACCCGGGTCTAAGTCAATATCATCATAAATAACGATTAATCTATCTAATGAAAGCTTGTACCAGTTCACAATTTCTTTTACACTTTCACCACTTAAGTTCATAAATGTTTGAGGTTTAACAAGTATTACTCTTTTTTCGCCAATTAGACCATCACCATATATTGCTTTATAGCCAATCTTAGAAAGCTTGATATTATGCTTTTCTGAAAGGTAATCTATTGTACGAAACCCAACATTATGTCTGGTATTTTCATATCTATTACCTGGATTACCAAGACCTACAATCAGAAATATATCCTCCAAATTAGTACCTCCAGTCCTTAATAAAACTATTCAACAACTGCAATATCCAAAGTTTTTGCATCAATTAATCACATATTTAAAAGGGCGGCTCCCAAACAACACAAGTTGATAAACCAACATTGCTATGTCAGATAAGAACCACCCAAAAAAGTAAAGTCAATTACGCCGCCTTCATATTTATACGCCAATGGCTTAAACTGCAATTGACTTTAGTAATTTACACCTGAGTAAATAAAGTACTAATTGATATATCACCATATATTCTTTCAATTGCTTCCGCCAAAATACTTGCAACTGATAATGCTGTTATCTTATCAATTTTCTTCTCTTCACTTAAAGGAATAGTATTTAAAACTACCATCTCTTTTATAGCCGATGCTTGTATTCTCTGAATAGCTGGACCAGAAAGAACTGCATGTGTGCAGCATGCATATACTTCCTTTGCACCTGCTTCAATTAATGCATTTGCTCCATTAACAATAGTACCAGCTGTATCTATCAAGTCATCAACAAGTACACATTTTTTATTTCTAATATCACCAATAATATTCATTACCTCAGATACATTTGCCTTAGGTCTGCGCTTATCTATAATAGCTAATGGACATTCTAGTCTTTCAGCCACTTTTCTAGATCTTGTAACGCTGCCTACATCAGGAGAAACAATGACTAAATCATCGTGATTTATAAATTTCTCTTTGAGATATTCTGCTATAATAGGCAATCCTAATAGATGATCCACTGGAATATCAAAGAAGCCCTGGATTTGTGGAGCATGCAAATCCATTGTTAATATTCTGTCTGCTCCAGCAGTAGTAATTAGATTTGCAACTAATTTAGCTGAAATAGGATCTCTAGCTCTAGCTTTTCTGTCTTGCCTTGCATATCCAAAGTATGGAATAACAGCAGTAATTCTACCGGCAGAAGCCCTCTTTACTGCGTCAATCATAACCAAAAGTTCCATAAGATTATCATTTACTGGTTGACATGTTGATTGAATAATAAAAACATCTGAGCCTCTTACTACCTCTCCGATATTTACAGCAGTTTCTCCATCACTAAATCCACCAACACTAGCAATACCTACAGGAATACCTATCTTATCGGCTATTTCATTTACTAATCCCCTATTTGAATTTCCTGCAAATATTTTTATGTCCTTTCCATGCAAATTCATTTCAATTCTCCTTTTTTTAACCGCTATGTTTTAATTTATTTTCATTATAACCCGTATTATAATGTCTGACTAATAATATGATTAATCTATCATAAATCATATTCTGTTCTTGATTGTAAGTATTATTTAAACAGCCATAATGCTTAACTAAGCTTAGAATACACAGAGGCAGTGATAAAAACCACTTCACTATTCTAGCTAGTTTGATGCTAATTTGAGATTTTTCATCTAAAGCATAATATTTTTATGCAAAAAATCAACGAGCCGACAAAAATTAATATGATTAAGCGCATTCATTAATCATATTATTACCACTAAAAGTGCTATCCTCGATTCATACCTTTTTTACTAACCCAATCATGCTTTATTACCTGACGTTCACGAGCTATTGCCAATGAGTTTTCTGGTACAGCATCTGTTATAGTTGAACCAGCAGCTGTGTAAGCACCACTGTGAACTGTCACAGGTGAAACCAAGTTAGTGTTGCATCCAATAAAGCAATTGTCTTCAACTATAGTCTTATTTTTATGCTTACCATCATAATTCACAACTACGACGCCGCAACCTACATTTACATTTCTTCCTATCTCAGCATCTCCTATATAGGTTAAGTGTGAAATTTTCGTTCTATCACCTATGAAAGACTTCTTAATTTCTACAAAATCACCTATCTTCACTTTGCTGCCAACAACACTCCCCGGTCTCAAATAAGCAAATGGACCAACATGAGTTTCATCACCAATAGAACTGTCAACAGCAACTGAATTAGCTACTTCTACCTTATTTCCAATATCACAGTTTGAAATTCTTGAATTAGGTCCAATTATACTCTCTTCACCAATAGCAGTTTTCCCCTGAAGTATGGTATTTGGCAAAATAATACTGTCCATTCCAATTTCAACGCCATAATCAATATATGTAGATAATGGGTCAACAATTGTAACACCAGAAAGCATTATTTGTTGATTAATCCTAGATTTGATTTCTTCTGTTGCCAAAGAGAGTGCTACTCTATCCTTAACTATTAGGAATTGGGCTTTATCCTCATAAGTGCTCTTATTATATTTCTCTGTGGCCTGGAAAATTTTTTTAAGAATGTCTCTGGAAAGGCTTAGAACATTTAGTTCATCTAGCTTTTTAAGTAGAATTTCACAATCAAAAGCATAAACCACTGCTTCCCCATCACTAGCAAATACAGCTGTTGCATTATTTCCTTCAGCAATATGAATATTAAGAAGTCGCTGAACTGTTTCTGCTAGTATCAAAGGTTGATCTGACCAATTAATTACCACTTGCTTGGCTTGGCTTAGAATTTCTTTACATTGCTCCAAATCCTGAAATGTGATAGATTGGACATTATTAGTTACTTCTGCCACTGGAATTGTAGACCACTGTTGGACACTTTGTCCTAAAATATTGTGGTGCTCTTTTAATAATTTTGATTTAAAAGCGCAATTGTTATTGTCAGAAATAACCAATCCTAAATTCATATTCATTGTCAAAGCCTCCATTTATTTTTACAGGATATATTCTCTCATTTTTAAAGAATAATTTCAACCCATTACAATAACTAAATATTTATGCATTATTATATATAAGTTGTGCAATATTCTATATCCTATCAGAGAATTCGGATATAAGCATTAAAAAAAGGATACCTATTAAAGTATCCTTTATAATCTTTCCTAAAACATTTCCTATTTTTTCTAATTTTCCTAAACTTTTCCTTAATGTTTCCAAAACTTTCAAAACTTTTCCTGAATCTTTCCTAAATTCATTCTAATTTCTTATAAGTTTTCGTAACTTGCTAAAATTGCACTTTGAAGCTTTTCTCTTGCTTGTGCATTTATTGGATGCGCAATATCTCTAAACTCACCATCAGGTGTCTTTCTACTTGGCATCGCCATGAACAAACCGTTCTGGCTTTCAATAATTTTGATGTCATGCACAACGAACTCATTATCAAATGTTACCGATACAACTGCTTTCATCTTTCCTTCTGTTTCAATCTTCCTAATTCTAATGTCTGTAATTTCCATAATGGCAAACCTCCAAGAAATATTATGTGATTATATCTAATATTCGCCAATAATTCAGACATTCCTTCTTTTTTAATTGATTTTTTCAATATATTCGTAAAAATTTACTTGAATTTTGCGGAATTTTGTTTATTTACTTGGTTTTATGTCAATTTCTGTATCCTCTTGGAAATCCAGACACGAATTTAAAGTAACTAATGAGTAATATTTATCTACCAATTTTTTTTCAGGTTGATTTGTTTCAATAAGAACTCCTATGCCCACAACTTCACTTTCAAATTGATTTGCCATTTCAATAATGCCTTTTGATGTTCCTCCACCCTTCATAAAATCATCAATAAACAAAATTTTAGAATTTTTCTTTAGTGACTTCACAGGAAGTACCATAGTCTGTATTTTTTTTGATGATCCTGAAAGATAGTTAATATTCACAGATGCGCCATCAGTAGCTACATTATAGTGCCTTACAATAACTAGAGGAACATCCAAGTACTGAGCAGTCGCAAATGCTAGCGGAATTCCTTTAGTCTCTACTGTTATCACATAATCCAGTTCCAAATTATAGAATTTACTCGCAAAAATCATAGCAATCTTATTCACCCATTCAGGGTTATATATAATATCAAGGATATAAAGATACCCTCCTGGCAGTACTCTATCCTGTTTTGATAATTCCTTTGAAAGCTCATCAAGTGTTAACTGAATGTGGTTTTCATTCATATAAGGAACATATTTGACTCCTCCAGAAGCTCCCGCAATAGTAATGATATTTCCCAAAGAATTTTTTTGAAAAGTTTTCTGTAAAAAGTCCAAATCCTCGCTAATTGTAGATTTAGCTGAACCGAACATTCCCGAGAAGTAACCTAACGTAAATATCTTATTGGGATTGTCACATAATGTCTTCATTATAATTGTAAGTCTTTCATTTCGTTGGATCTTATCCATTTTATCTCCTCAAATCTTTAGTTTGCATTTATCTATTGTCTGCCGTCAGTACGTGTATCTTTAATTTCAAGCTGTCGTAAATTTCATACCCTGCCTTACTTTGCCTTACAATACCTATCAATATATTTTGATAATACCGCAAACAAAAAATTTATACAACAACCTTTACTATTATATAATAATTTCCGAATAATTACACTCAAATTCATATTATTATTCGGTAATTTATTAATCAAACTTTATAACTTTAATATATTTGCCCTATAAGCGTCATATACTATTTAATATACAAGTAGGTTTATTTCTATAATTTAATTTAGTTTTCCCAATACCTTTTACATTTCTATGAAAATAATGTATTATTTTTATGACGAACTTATAACGCTTAGCTTCAAAATGAAATTTTTAATTGTAGAATATTTCATTACATCAGCGGCGTGTAAGCGAGGGGGACATATTCTCGCCGCCTGAAAATCAAAGCGGTAACCGCCGCTTATAGAAGCGGGAGATATTTTCTGCCTTGCAATAAATTAGATAGTTTAATATAGAGGAGTGTTTTCTTTGAATAATAATTCAAATATTTTGGAATCTGAAGATATCAATAATGTACATTTTATAGGAATTGGCGGTTCAAGTATGAGTGGCCTAGCTGAAATCCTTTTAAGCCAAGGTTATAAGGTTTCCGGTTCAGATATTAAGTCCTCAAAAGCAACCCAGAAGCTGGAAAACAAAGGTGCTCAAATTTTTATCGGCCACAAATCAGAAAATATTAATAATCCTGACCTTGTTATATATACAGTTGCAGTTAAAGATGATAATGAAGAGATTGTTCGCGCACGCCAATTAAATATACCCATTATTGATCGTGCAGAACTTCTTGGGCTCTTAATGAAAAAACACTCCTTTGGCATTGCAATTGCTGGTACACATGGGAAAACCACAACTACTTCCATGATAACTTCTATTATGTTGGAAGCTAATACTGACCCCACAGTTCATATCGGGGGTGAGTTAGATTGCATTGGGGGAAACACCCGAATAGGTAAATCCGAGTTCTTTATAACTGAGGCATGTGAATATTATTGCAGCTTTCTAAAATTTCATCCATTTATGTCAGTAGTTTTGAACATTGAAGTAGATCATGTGGATTATTTCAAAGACTTAGACCATATTAAGTCAACCTTTGAAAAGTTTATTTCCTTAGTCCCACAAAATGGGTATATAGTGGCTTGTGCAGATGATGATAATACACTTGCAGTGGTGAAAAATAAAAATTGTAATATAATAACCTATGGTCTGAAAAATCCAAATGCTATGTGGAATGCTAAAAATATTCGATATAATGACATGGGATTTGGTTATTTTGATGTTTATAAAGACGGTGATATGTTAGGTACCGTCTCACTTTCAGTGCCTGGAAAGCATAATGTAAGCAATTCTCTTGCAGCTATTGCTGCCTGTTATACCTGCGGCTGCAGTATGGAGGATATCATAGCTGGTCTTCTAGCTTTCGGCGGAAGTCACAAACGTTTTGAGTTGAAAGGTTTGGTAGATAATATTAAAGTAATTGATGACTATGCCCATCATCCCTCAGAGGTTCAAGCAACTCTCAGCGCAGCTAAGAATACTGCACACAATAAGTTATGGTGTGTTTTTCAGCCTCATACTTATACAAGAACAAAGGCTTTTTTAGACAAGTTCTCAGATTCTTTTGGTGATGCAGATAATATAATAATAACTGATATTTACGCTGCCAGAGAAAAAGATCCTGGCGATATACATTCCAGTATTTTAGCAGAAAAACTTCGTCAAAATGGCGCAAATGCCATTTACATCAGTGATTTTCAGGACATTGCAGATTATCTTGATAAAAATGCCCAAGCAGATGATTTAATATTAACAATGGGCGCCGGAGATGTAGTACGGGTTGGAGAAATTTTTATTAATAAAAGAGGAAATAAATAGTTCCAGAGCAAATTCCAATCAAAATTAATTGCACAACGAGTTAAGTAATCAACATATAATACCCGCAATATATGAGGCTGTCGCAAAACAAAAAATATGATATATCAACGGTGAATTCCTTAAATAGTACTCCCGTGCAATAAGTAATTAGTATACAGAAATTATTGTTTTGCAACAGTCACATAAATTCGACTTTATTCAGTACTTAAACCTTTGTCATTGCAAACTTTATTTCTCCTTCAGCTGCAAGCTTTCCATCAACGGTAGCCTTAACTTTTGCTTTAGTAACACCCATTTTGGATAATAATATTTCAGCCTCAAGAGTTAAAACGTCCCCAGGTAAAACTTGATTTTTAAACTTCAGGTTGTCTATACCTGCAAATACTCCTAATTTACCTTTATTCTCATCTATAACAGCAACTGCTATGCCAGCTATTTGAGCAAGCGCCTCAACTATTAGCACTCCTGGCATTATAGGATAATCCGGAAAATGTCCCTGAAAAAAAGGCTCATTTGCCGATACATTCTTAATTCCTACTGCTCTTTTGCCTGGCTCAAGTTCAATAACCTTGTCTACCAGCAGGAATGGATACCTATGAGGTAATATTTCTCTGATTTCTTTATTTGTAAGCATTAAATCCCAACCCTCCAATGTACCATAATCAGCACAACTTAATAAATGTAGTTGCATCTTATGGTAGCTATTTTTATTTATTTAACTCAGCTTTCCCACATAAAAAATCTAACCAATACTAATTCAAGGAATTTTTTTGGCAACAAACCCTTGATAATTCTACCGCACCAACGCCAACAGATTTTTATGTGTTAAGCTTGAGTATTATAGTACTATCTCTAAGCTAGTACTACTACCAGGTAATATATTCTACTAAGTCAATAAATATTCCTCTTTTGTAGATGAATTTTGTTAAAAAGATATTTCAAATTCGAAATGCCATAAACACATAATTCGCCTGAAATCAAATACTTTGAAAACCTGAAAGGAAAAAACTTTGAAATTCAATTGACTTGCATAACCAAAAAATATCATCTAAAACCATTGCAATCACTATCAATTTTTCACTTTAACTATAAGTGCTCCTGCAACTGGTCTTTCAATACCTCTATATGAAGGCTTGTTTTTCAGTTCACCACCCACAAACATCTGAGATGTTGCACCTCCATCTAGCATTGCGGCATGCTTAACTCCAATTGATATCAAATATTCAGCAAGCTCCCTGCCTGTAAGGCCACTGCTATAATCAGGCTGTCTACCATCAACAACAAATAGGACAACTCTTCCATCCTCTTTTATTCCAATAGCTGTACGAGGATCTCGGTTGTTTAGCGAACCCACCCACCTATACTCATCTGGAACTACTGATATTCCATTCTCTACTAGCATACAGCCACATTCATAAGCTTCATATGACCCAGTAATTTCAGGTTCCATTTCTATACTAATTTTATCCCCCACTTTAATACCTAGCTCATCAGGTAGCACAGAACTTTTCCCAAAAAAACTAAGCAAGCTACTATCTCTTTTTATGGGTACTTCTTGTAAAGTGTCTCTGATTATAGAGCTTACAGTACCATCTTCAATACTAACAGATGTATTTTTAATACGTGCCCTATTTGTTGAACCATAGTCATTTGTATATAAAACAATATTTCCATCCAATCCATTACGATTCAGCTTATTAATATAGGTTTTCTTACCTTTTATGCTAAATGATAATTGCGTAAATAGCTTATCAAATCTTACACCATTCTTATCAATTAATAACACTGGATCACTACCTGTTGCATTCATCACAAGCTTAC
>JAEWZA010000125.1 GCA_023395575.1 Bacillota bacterium | reverse complement strand
TGCAGCAACCTTCCTTTGAAAGTCTTTGCATATTTCTGCAAACCTCCGCCAATTCAAATCCAATAAGCATATCGGCACTGTCAAGAGGTATTATAGAGCTTGATTTTTCACTATCTATCCTAACGTGACTAACAACACAGCCTCCTCTTTGTGACATTCCAATAGTTTCAGAGGTTCTTGCAAAGCTACCCTGCTTAATAGCTGCTGCCGCAATGAGTCTAGAGGCAAGCACTGTTCCCTGTCCCCCAACACCAGCTATTAATATATCATATTTTGAGTCAATCATTATTCACACCTCCCAATAGCATTAAACGGACAGACATTTGTACACAAACCACAGCCATAGCATAGGGAAGGCTCTATTTTAACCTTACCATCCATGATAGAAATTGCAGGACATCCAATTGTATTAATACACTTTTTACAGTTCTTGCAATTTTCATTAACTTCATATAATTCGGTAGGTTTGAACAAGGCTATACAAGGGGCTTCAAAAATAACTACGGATGGACCTTTGAACTCCGTTGCCTGCTTTATAAGCTCAACAGAGTTTTTAAAATCTAATGGATTACCTTTGGTTATATGTCCGACTCCACATGCTTTTACAACACCATAAATATCTATTTTATTTGAAATACTGTTCATCATGGTTTTGCCAATACCTGGGTGAGGTTGATGTCCTGTCATGGCAGTAGTGCTATTATCAAGTATAACTACTGTAATATCAGTATCATTGTATACAGCATTGATTATCCCCGGTATCCCAGTATGGAAAAAGGTTGAATCTCCAACAAAGGCAATATTCTTAGTATCGGGCTGGGTTCTATGAATTCCCTGCGACACAGTAATACCTGCTCCCATACACAAGCAAGTGTCAACCATATCTAATGGCTTGGCATTTCCGAGAGTATAGCAACCAATATCCCCTGAAAATACTGCTTTCTGTCCCTTCATAGCTACCTTTACGGCATAGAAGGAGGCTCTGTGAGGACATCCAGCACAAAGTACAGGTGCTCTGGTTGGAAGTACTGGCATATCTGCTTTTTCAGCTTCAGCTATTTCAACCCCAATGAATTTTGCTAAAGCAGAATAAACCAATTCAAAAGTATATTCTCCTGCGCATGGCAAGTGCTGAGTTTTCTTTCCTAATATATTTACATTTTTCTTGTTAGCTGCACAGTACAAAATCAATTCTTCTTCAACAACAGGATCAAGTTCTTCAAATACCAATACTTCATCCAATCCCGAAAGGAAATCCTCTGCCATATCCTTAGGCAGCGGATAGGGAGTTCCGGCCTTGAACACCTTTACGTTTGCTTTTAGCTTTTCAACCGCTTCTGCAACATATGTATAAGCCACCCCAGATGCTGCAACTCCAAGCTTGCCCTCACCGTACACTTTATTAAACGTGAGCTTTGAGAATATATCGCTCAATTGGCTCTGCAGCTGCTCAATATGAAGATGTTTTTTATATGCAAGATTGGGGAATATAACCCAATTAGGGTCCTTCACAAACCCTTCAGGTTTATGCTCTATTCTTTCATCATCTACGTCAATTGTAGCACACGCATGACATACTCTAGTTGTTGGTCTCAAAAACACCGGTAGCTTAACTAATTCAGAAAGCTCAAAAGCATATTGAACCATTTCATATGCCTCTTCTGGTGTAGATGGATCTAATACAGGCAGATTTGAAAATTTTGCAAAATGTCTGGTATCCTGTTCCGTTTGTGATGAAAATGGACCCGGATCATCAGCAACTAATATTACCATTCCGCCTTTAACTCCTATGTAAGCCAATGTCATAAGTGGGTCAGATGCTACATTTAGTCCTACCTGCTTCATAGTAACCAAAGTTCTAGCTCCGCTGTATGCTGCTCCAGCTGCTATTTCCATCGCTGATTTTTCATTTACAGACCACTCAACATATAAATCTCCGGGATTATTATGTGCTATAGTTTCAAGTACTTCAGTAGAAGGGGTTCCAGGATATCCTGTTACAACATTAACCCCAGCTCTGATAGCACCAAAAGCTATCGCCTCGTTACCCATAAGTAATTTTTTACTCATTTTACCTCCAATTGCCACTGAGCATAAAAAATAATAAAACTTTCGATTGAACCTCTACTTTGCAAAGGTTCAATACCCCTTTTTGCCCAAAGGCTAAGTATCAAATTAATATAATAAATTTAAAAATCGCTCTCTTTTTATATTAAATCAAATATTCATATAAATCAAATGTTGATGATAAAATAGTACTCCCGTGCTATATATCTAATTGCGAAGCTCAGTTAGAAATTGATGCTAGAAATAGTTGTTGAAGAACAAGTATTGTAGCCGACACAGCTACAGGAGGTAGCTGTGAGTATTGACCCGAAACAGGATGTCGAGTGTAATACGGGCGGCGGAAGTGCTTGTTCTTCACCGAATTATTTCAGCGTCAATTTCCGGAGCGAGCTATAGATATATATTACATGGGAGTACTATTTAAGAAGTTTACCGTTGATATGTCATATTTTCTGTTTTGCAACAGTCACTTTTTGTTTCATAACTATATATAATGTCAATTAATTATTTAGTCAACAACCCATTGATAAGCACCTACATACTTTTTCTTTGCGAAAGTTTTTTGAAAATCTAATTTATCTACACTATCTTAGTAGTCCAATTCTCTACGTTCCAAACATCAGTTACCCAATCCTCGTAAAATTCAGGCTCATGGCAAACTAAAAGTACAGTGCCTTTGAATTCCTTAATTGCCCTTTTGAGTTCATCCTTTGCATCTACATCTAAATGGTTTGTAGGCTCATCAAGAATCAAGCAATTAACATCCTTTAGCATAAGCTTGCATAGACGTACTTTTGCATTTTCACCACCGCTCAGCACCATCATCTGGCTGGTAATGTGCTCGGTAGTCAAACCACATTTAGCAAGGGCTCCACGTACTTCTGCATTAGACATACCTGGATAATCGTTCCAAACCTCTTCTAGTGCTGTTTTGGTATTATAGCGTTCCCCTTCCTGCTCAAAATAGCCTGGATACAGATAATCATCCAGCATAACTTCGCCAGCAAATGGCTTTTGAATTCCCAGCAAAGTTTTAAGCAAGGTAGACTTACCTAATCCGTTAACACCTTTTACAGCAACCTTTTGACCACGCTCCAAAGCTATATTCAAGGTACCTGTAAGAGCAGAATCGTAACCAATTATAAGATTATTTGTTTGAAATACGAAACGTCCCGATGCTCGTGCTTCCCTAAACTTGAATATAGGCTTAGCTTTTTCTTGCACTTTATTGATAATTTCCATTTTGTCCAGTTTCTTTTGTCTACTCTTAGCCATATTTGCAGTAGCCGCTCTGGCTTTGTTTCTAGCCACAAAGTCTTCAAGCTTTTCAATTTCCTTTTGCTGCTTCTCATAAGCCTGCTGAATTTGTTGCTTTGAGAGCTGGTACATTCTTTGAAATTCGTCATAATTTCCTGCATATCTTGTTAGTACTGCATTTTCCACATGGTAAATTACATTAACAACATCGTTTAAAAAAGGAATGTCATGAGAAACTAAAATAAAAGCATTTTCATAATTCTTCAAATAATTTTTCAGCCATACAATATGGTTTTCATCAAGAAAGTTTGTAGGCTCGTCCAGTATCATTATCATTGGACTTTGAAGCAAAAGCTTTGTAAGTAATACTTTTGTTCTCTGTCCTCCACTTAAATTGGAAACGTCAGTCTCAAGACCAATATCACCTAACCCCAATCCATTTGCAACTTCCTCTATTTTTGAATCTATAATGTAGAAACCGCTGAGCTCCAGTTCATTTTGAATTTCACCAACATCCTCCATCATTGCATTTAATTCACTCTCTGTGGCATCTCCCATTTTTTCATATATAGAAAGCATTTCCTGCTCAAGGTCAAACATATGCTGAAAAGCCTCTCTCAAGGTTTCACGAATTGTTTTGCCTGGTGCTAAAACTGTATGCTGATCCAAATATCCGGTTGTTATTCTGTTGCACCATTCCACCTTGCCTTCATCTGGCATCAGTTTTCCGGTAATTATATTTAAAAATGTTGATTTTCCCTCGCCGTTTGCACCTACAAGACCTACATGCTCACCCTTTAATAGTCTGAATGAGGCATCCTCTAAAATAGTTCTAGCACCAAACCCATGACTTACGTTTTCTACAGTTAATATACTCAACTTTATTTCCTCCGCACATTAAAATCAATTATTATATAATTATACTAATTTATATAATATAGTAAAGTTAAAATTGTATAAAACATAGTTTTAAATAAATATTTGTAAATAGTTACATTTTTGTTACCTTTATATTCGCTGAAAGTTATATAATAAATTGTGGTAGTTTTTTTGTTTTTTTTGGAACTATACAAATTAAATTCCGTCTAAATTTTAGTAAACTTTTTACGAGGAGGTTAAATATTTGGGTAGTTTGATTGAACTTAAAGGAGTAAGAAAGGTATATAGGGTAGGTAACGAAAAAGTTGTTGCATTGCAAAATATCGACCTTACTATCCAAAAGGGTGAAATATGTTGTCTTCTCGGAACCTCAGGCTCCGGTAAATCCACTCTTTTAAACCTTTTGGCCGGCCTTGAAAAACCGTCCAGAGGTGAAATAATCATTAAAGATATACATATCGAAAAACTTAATGAGCAGAGGCTTGTTTTGTTCCGCCAAAAATATATTTGCTTCGTTTTTCAGTCCTACAATCTGCTGCCAGGTTTGACAGCTTTGGAAAATGTTGGATTGCCATTAACTTTCAAAGGCATCCCCCGCAAACTGAGAGATAAAAAAGCTCAGCAAATGCTAAAAGCCGTTGGGCTCACCTCCCACAACAACAGGAAGCCGTCCCAAATGAGTGGTGGCCAGCAGCAAAGAGTAGGTATTGCCAGAGCCTTCGTAGGAAATCCTCAAATTATTTTTGCAGATGAACCTACTGGGAATCTGGATTCAAAAACAACCATTGATGTAATGAATCTCATCACAGAAATGGCTAGAAAGAACTCCCAAACATTGATAATAGTTACTCACGATATTAGCATTGCAAAATATGCAGATAAAGTAATTCATATTCTTGATGGAAACATTGAAAAAGTGGTAACTCAAACCCCGTCATATAGTGAACTGGCGGAAGAAATAAGATAATCTTATATATTAGGCTTTAGCAGTATATTCAACTGCGAAGTTTGAGAAAATTTAGTATAAAATTTTATATAGTCCAGTGAGGCTTGGAGGTAAATTACATATGAACGCGTTAAAAAAAATCACAGCAATAAGTTTAATCTGTTTAATTTTGTTATCACAACTATTTATGGCAGCATCACCAGTAACTGCTGCGCAAGATGTAAGGCTTGTAGGCTATAACATTAATAAGACCACCATTAAACAAGGTGATGAATTCAATATGGCTTTTATAGTAGAACATAGTACCGATGTTTCAAATATATATATAAAAGTTGACAGCAGCTCCTTTTCAATGAAAAATTCCAATTCATTTATACCTGTGGATGAAGTTGAAAACGATACTAAAAGTATGACCAAGGGGAACGATTTTAAATATTACGGTGGTTCAAATAAACTTCCCGTAACTATTCAATACAAAACACCATCAGGATCTATTACGACTAAATCAGATTTTATTTATATCTCTGAAGCTGTGATTGAGGATGGAGACACTACTGACATCCCAACAGATACTGCAAAATATGCTCCTAAAATCCAAATAGTAGGGAATTCAGCCATTCCCTCCGGACAAGCTGGTGCTGAAATAACATATACTCTTCCACTGAAAAACAACAGTTTATACTATGCAAGAAATATTGTAGTTTCTCCAGTATTAGACGACTCTACTCCAATTACAATTGAAGCAATGAATCCATCTCAGACAATAGATTCTCTGCAGGCCAAAGAAAGCAAGAGCGTTAAATTCACCTTCAAAATATCCTATGGTGCAACTCCTAAAACCTATCCAATAAAGTTTAATCTCCAGTATTATAATTCTGCAGGAGATTATTTCAGCAATACGGAAACAGGCTATTTAAAGACACTAGAAGGCAACCAACTTCCAAGGCTGGATTTAAAATCAGTCTCAACTAATCCTTCACCTGTGCTTCCTGGAAAAGACTTCAAGCTTGATGTAACTATGGAAAACAACGGTGCTATATCAGCAAAAAATGTAACAGTAACGCTACTTGGATTAAAAAATGACGGAGCCAGTATTATCGGTAATACAAATAAAAAAGCTCAGTCAGTCATTTATTCTGGTAAGTCGGCTGTATTTTCATTTAATCTGTTCGCTTCCTCCAAAATTGAAACGGGAGCAAACAGTTTAAAAGTAAAAGTTGATTATTTAGATAATTACGGCTCGGTATATTCCGATGAAATAGAATTTTTCTATAATGTGGTATCAGAGAATTCACATACTAATATAGAGCTTATGAACATTGTATCACCTGAATCCACTCTCTCACCTGGTGATAGTGCACCAGTATCTTTTGATGTAACAAATACAGGCTCGGCTGACGCTCGGAATATTAAAGTGACGTTATCAGCCGATAAAGAGCTGATACCAAGAACCCAAAATACATTTATAATTCCGCTATTAAAAAAGGGCGAGTCAAAGAATGTTCTATTTCAGCTTTATGTTTCAGATGAAGCAACAACAAAGAATTATGCTGTTTCACTGAATGTTGAATATGATGCTCCTGTTGATGGAACTGTAACCAAACAGACAATCCTGCAGTATGTAGGACTAAATGTAGAAAATACCACTGGTAAGTCTGTTCCTAGACTCATTATTGACAATTACAGTGTCAATCCAGAAATGGTCAATGCTGGCCAGCCCTTTACGCTGAATCTATCAATATTGAATACCAGTAAAGCTTCCACCATCAGCAATGTCAAAGTAACCCTTAACTCCGATGATGGAACCTTTACAACCGTTAATTCAAACTCATTTTACATTGATAGCATCGCCCCAAAAGGCAGGGTTCAAAAGCAAGTCAGCTTCTCTTCAAAATCAGATGCTGCTCCCAAGCAGTATATGCTTAGCATAAATTATGAGTATGAGGATGAAAAAGGTACTCCTTTTACTACTAAGGATGTTGTAGGTGTTTCACTTCAGCAGATACCACGTCTGGTAGTGGGAGATCTCAACTTTCCACCGGAAGCCTATTTAGGTTCCCCCATGCCCATTAATGTAAGCTTCTACAATATGGGTAAATCGACATTGTACAATTTGCTTGTAAAGCTGGAAGGTGATTTCAGAGTTGAGGGAACAAGCTATTATGTTGGTAATTTTGAACCCGGAAAAACTGATTCCTTTGATGGTGCAGTTACTGCTGAAGTAGCAGGCCCTGTAAATGGTTTTCTTGTTTTTTCCTATGAGGATGCTGATGGAAATAAGCAGGAGCTAAAGAAAGAAATATCTTTTAATGCCTTAGAAATGCCTATGGAAGCTCCTATTGATGGTGAAGGAATGATTCCTCCACAGGAAACAGAGAAAAAAATTCCACTATGGGCTTTTATAGTCGGAGGAGCAGTTCTCCTTGTAATAATAATTATTACTGTATTGGTCGTTCGTAAGAAAATAAAAGCTAGAAAGGAATTTATGATAGATGAGGAGCTTTGATATATTTTTAATGGGTTTAAAGAATCTCTTCAGAAGAAAAACAAGAACGATTCTAACTGTTCTTGGCGTAGTCATAGGAACGGCAGCCATTGTTGTCATGGTTTCTCTGGGAATCGGTATGAATGAGAGCTTTGAAGCCCAATTAAAGCAAATGGGTAATCTTAATATTATTAATGTTACCAAGTACAGAAATACTCCTGATAACTCTAGCGGACCACCAAAGGAAATAGTTCTCGATGATGCTGCCATTGCAAAAATAAGTAAAATTGAAGGCATTCGGGGAGTAACTCCTATTATCGAAGGAAGCATGAAGCTTATCTCAGGTAAATATATGGCCTATGTTCAGGTTATGGGGATTGATGTAAAATCAATGCCAAATTTTGACTATCCAATTGCCCAAGGCCGTTTACTTCAGGAAGGTGATACTGACAAAATCGTAGTGGGAGGTTATATCCCTCAATATTTTTTCAATCCAAAGAGCTACTATGGTTCGGTGGACGGAAAACCAGCTGTTGATGTAATGACAGATAAAATAGAGGCAACCTTTGATATGAGTTACGGAGAAAAACAGCAACAGGGCACAGGAGGATCTGACTCTTCCGAAAAAGCTCCTAAACTCTACAAATTAAAAGCTGTAGGTGTCTTAGATATAACGAACGATTGGCAGAAGGACGGATACATATTCATGGACTATCTCAATCTTCAAAAGCTCATGAAGGATGCTGCCAAAGCTCAAGGCGGGCAGAACCAAAGAGGTATGATGTTTGATACCAGCAGTACCAGCAAAGGCTTTGAGCGCCTTATGGTTATGGTAGATAAAATCAAAGACGTTGACCGAATTCAGGCAGAAATTGATGATATGGGTTATGGAACTAACAGCCTTGCGGATATACGCAAGTCCATGCAGAAGCAGTCTCAGACTATTCAGCTGGTGCTTGGGGCCATTGGAGCTATATCCCTCATTATTTCCGCTCTTGGTATAACAAATACAATGATCATGTCTATATATGAAAGAACCCGTGAGATAGGCGTAATGAAGGTTTTAGGCTGTAAAATGGGAAATATAAGACAACTGTTTCTGCTGGAGGCTGGTATCATCGGATTATTAGGGGGTTGTATCGGCGTTATTTTGAGTTATCTTGCCTCCTTTGCTATAAATACCGTTGGCAGAAGTTATATGAACTCCGGAAACGGCGGTATGTTGGGTATAGGAATGGGTATGGGAATGGGCGATGCCGAAAGCAGGATATCCTCCATACCTCCCTGGCTGGCACTTCTTTCCATCGCTTTTGCTATCTTAATCGGACTTATTTCTGGTTTTTCACCAGCAAGAAGAGCTATGAAGCTTAGTGCACTGGAGGCAATTAAAACTGAATAGGGTTTTACGGCAGTGTTTACTAAATAACTTATATTAAAAAGCAACCCAATATAGGGATAATGAACTGATGTTACCCACAATAATTTAGACTTTAGGAGCTGTTGCAAAACAAGAAATAATAAATTTTAAGATATATCCTATAGCTTTTTGTGCTTTCTGATTTTTCTTTTTATTTCTGAAATCATAATTGTTCAGCAAGCTCCATTTTTTTGCTAATTGCCTAATACCATACAAGTTTTTGCACTATATACCATTGATGGTTTGAAAACAGCTTCAATGCATTGTTGATAACCATCAATGGTATTAAAATAAATAACGCAAGCTTAATTAGTTAGTTATTCTTAAGTAACTAATTATTCTACCAATATTCCAGCAATAAACCATTGATAGTTCTACCGCCCAATAGATTTTATGTAACAATATTTGAGTTGACCAATCCAGCATTACTTCCAAAAGAACTTATACGGAACTACTCCATACCATTCAGGTCTATATATGGCTACTATTATAGAATATAACATTGTAAAAGAAATAAATAAGAGTCTGTAAAACACTCTCATATCCTTAAAAGCAACTGTATATATGGCATTGGGCAACCATGAAATATAGAATATTGTAAAATACAGCTTTGCTCCTAATAAAATAGTCATTTGCATTCCAACTACCAAGCAGAATAAGCATGCCGAAAGTGCATAAGCCTGAAAATCATAACTAATCTGGTTGTTTATCTCTTTTTTCAAAAAATATATTCCATCCGTTCTATAGTAAATCAGTCCAAATATTAGAATAATAGCGCATATAGAAAGATTAAAGACTGTTCCAAAATAATTTGAAGTAGCAAACTCAGAGTCAATATAGCCTGAATAATCCTCGAATATATTCACGGCAAATTTAAAAACATACTTAGCTCCCATAAATCCTGCAAAGCTTGCAATTACGGTATATAGTAAAGTTATTTTTGTATAATTCCTTCTATAAAACACCAACATTATCAGGCATAATAATGCTGACTTGTGAAAAAGGCTTGCAAACAGCACAAATGCTGTAAAAGTCAAATTTTTGTCTTTCTTCAAATATTCTATGCCTAATAATATAATCCCTACTGCGATGGATTGGCGCATTACATTCAAATTCATTGAAAAAATATTTAAAGATATAAAAATATATGTACTTAAAACAACATCATCTGAATTTTTATAAATAAACCTTCCAACTGGAGGAAAAATCAATAAACTGCTGACAATAATAAGCAATTGAGGATCTAGTGATATATAATTTAAAAGCTTACATAGCGCAGTAAATCCCCATTCATAGTTGATATTATCAAAGCTATCCCAGTTTAATTTACTTATTAACTTATATCCATTACAAAAATTTTTAGTATCTACGCCAACAGTATATTTGCGGAGCATTGCTAATGCGGTTATTATAGTAAAAAATAATATCAAAAAATTTCTTTTTCTCTTTTGTGTGTAATTTACATTAAAAGCAGCGCCAATTAACAATACTGTTAACATTAAAATTATATATATAGTCATTGTTTTAACTTTCCCAGCTAAAAAATACAGGTGTTCTTACTAGTCAAATCATAATACGTAGCTATCAACTTCTGTGTTGATGCTTTAATTTCAAAACCTGCCTCAATAAATTGCTGCATATTCAAATTTCGATTGGCCTGTTTGCTGATGTTTATTATTTCATTCGTCCATTGCTCTAAACTCTTATTCAATCCAATATACTTGACATTGTCGGTTATTTTCATTTCATCTGTAACAGTATCAGCTACTATCATTGGCAATCCTGATATTTGAGCTTCTATTCCTGCCACCGGAAGTCCTTCATATAATGATGGTAACAGCAGTACATCCATAGCTTGATATAGTTGGTTAACATCTGTTCTATTGCCAAAAAAGAAAAAAACAAATAGTCTCCAGCCATTTTTGAACATGCAAAATATGTGTTTGCAAAATACTTAGAAATAGGAGAAAGCATATTATTTCTAATTTCTTTTCAGCAGATTTGGTTCCATGACTGTGGAGAATTCTCACTGGAACCTTATTTTTTTGCACTACTTACTAAATCTTTTAATGTGCACACATTGTAATATATTACATTTAATAAAAAAATTATCAACGTAAACTTTATCATAAAATACTGGAAAATTCAATTTAATATGGTAATTTATTATTTTTTATTAATGTTTAAAACCCAACTTTTCCAGTTGAAAATTATAAGTTTCCATATTTATCAATGGAAAGTTGGGTTTATTATTAGAATAGCTTACGATAGAGGTCTATAGCCTTTTCTGGATTATCACATTTCATCAGCTGTGACATCAAGCAAATACCCTCAACCCCACAATTTAACACAGCATTAATGTTATTATGATTTATTCCGCCTATAGCAAAAACAGGAATAGAAACAGAAGAGCATACTTTCTTCAAAAAATCAGTTCCACTGGGTGGAATTCCCTTTTTGCAGTCTGTTGAAAAAATATGTCCTGCAATTATATAGTGAGCACCCATACATTCTGCAAATTTTGCTTCCTCCACAGAATGTACAGAGACTCCTATTTTTTTGAAAATGCTCAATTCATCCCTGTGCTTCAGAAAAATTTCCATTGGAAGATGAATATTTAAAGCCTTTATTTCTATAGCAACATTGATATGAGAATTAATTACAAGAGGTACCTTGTATCTATCGCATATTTTTGATACCTCTTCTGCCAGCTTACAGTACTCATTGATCTGTAAGTCCTTTTCCCTCAAAATAATGCTATAAGGCAGAGCTTTTGCTATTTGTTCAATGCGCTCAAGAAAATTTCCCTGACAATGCAGTCTTTCAGTTACACATATAATCAATTTTTACTTTCCTCCACACCACTTTTGACATATAAATTGTAGTGAAATGCAGAACCTCAGATGAAGTAAAAAATTTGTCTAAGCTATATAAATTTAATATGTACATTTTTTCAATCCTATATATAGTCAGTGTAAACAGGTTGCAAGCCTCTTGAAATTATCATTTTATGTACTTCCTCCACATCTCTGGGATCAGATATTTCAAATTGCTCATCACCTTTTGCCTCATCCTCATGTCCTCCTACTGTAACTTTTACACCTGCCGAGACTCTATTTGCAACCATTCCTATTACATTGTCCCGGAATTTTGCCCTCTCCCGTGTTGAAATGGTAATGCTGGCAAATGGCATAAATAAACGATATGCCAGCATTACCTGCAATAGTTGCGGTTCATAAACATCCTTGAAATTATTATCAGAATTATTAATATAGGGACGTAATCTTGGAACAGAAAATGAAATCTCTGCATGAGGATATTTTTGCTGTAACAGATAAGCATGAATACCTGTTGCAAATGCATCCCTCCTAAAATCATCCAGACCTAGCAGCACACCAAAAGACACACCACGCATTCCTGCCTTTAGAGCACGTTCTTGCGAATTAAATCTATATGGAAATATCCTTTTTGGACCACTTATATGAACTTGCTCATAAGTCTCAAGGTTATAGGTTTCCTGATAAACGCAAACAAAATCAGCACCGCAATTCTTAATATAGCTATATTCCTGCGTATTCAGCGGAAAAATTTCAACACTAATAGTTGAAAAGAACTTTTTAGCCAACTTGATAGCCTCACCTATATGCGTAACGGCACATTTTTTATACGCTTCTCCTGTTAAGATTAATATATCCTTCAAGCCTGTTTTTACAATAGTTCTAAGTTCCCTATCAATTTCTTCAATTGTTAGTTTCCCTCGATGAATTTTATTTTTACAGTTAAAGCCACAATACACACAATTGTTTTCACAATAATTTGATATATATAGCGGTGTAAATATAGAGACAGAATTTCCAAAGTGTTTTCTTGTTTCTAGCTTTGCCCTCTGCGCTAATTGCTCTAATTTAGCTTCTGCTGCCGGAGACAAAATTGCAGCATAATCCTCCACAGACAGCACCTCATTTGAAAGTGCCTTTTCCACATCACTTACTGTATACTCTTTATAATCATACTTTTGGGTTAAATTTAGCACCTTACTCATAATATCAGAATTAGTTTCTTCCATGCCTTCTAAATACTGCATGATGCTACTTTCTTCTTTTGTCATATAACATCTCCCCCATATGAAACTTTACACTATAAATAATCTTAAACTGAAATTTTCCTACACATCGTTAATAATACCTCTTGTAGCTGAATTCCTTAAATTAAAGGATGGTGCGTACCAATCTTTGCTTGCATTTACTTAAAACACATTACTATATTTCAAGGTTGCACCTCATATAAAAATAATAATTACCAAAACGCTTTATTTTACAAAGTCTCTTGCTTTACTTAATATACCTTGTATATACAAACAATACTGATGCTATATCTAAGTTAAATCCTGCAAGAACCCTGTCAATGGGCTTGAGGCTTCTCCTTTATATTCAAGCACACGCCCTAGCCCTGCCAAATAAGCTGCTCTACCTGCTTCAATGGCAAGCTTAAAGGCTTTTGCCATAGTTGACATATCCCCTGCAGTAGCAATAGCAGTATTGGCCATAACTGCCGCAACTCCCATTTCCATTGCTTCACAAGCCTGTGATGGCTTCCCAATACCTGCATCTACTATTATTGGTAGATTAATTTCATCTACCAGCATTTTAATAAAATCACGGGTTAGTAATCCTTTATTACTGCCAATAGGTGCACCAAGGGGCATAACTGCAGCAGCCCCAGCACTTACCAGTGCCCTAGCTACATTTAAATCAGGGTACATATAAGGCATTACAATAAAGCTCTCTTTTGCCAGTATTTCTGTTGCCCTAATTGTTTCATAATTGTCAGGCATTAAATACTTGGAATCATTTATAACCTCTATTTTAATGAAATTACCACAGCCAATTTCCCTGGCAAGTCTGGCAATTCGCACAGCTTCACCAGCAGTTCTTGCACCTGAGGTATTTGGCAGCAAAGCTATATCTTTCGGAATATAATCCAATATATTTTCTGCTCCTCCAATATTTGCTCGTCTTAGTGCCACAGTTATCATTTCTACCTTTGCATTCTCTATGACAGCTTTGGTCATATCAAGGGAGAACTTTCCAGAACCTAAAATAAATCTGGAATTAAATTCATGTCCACCAATAACTAATTTATCTGTCATTTAACCCCTCCTATAAATTTTATTCAATATATTGCCATTTAGTCTATACTTCTAAAATCAAATACTCCTTACTTTGTAAGGCTTAACAGTTCCTACTTTTTCGCAATTCAAATTATAGGTGCTGTAGGACTTATCAAATAAAAAGTAAATAATTGCATAATATAAGGTAGTTTGCTTGTTGACAGCCCATCGATAAATCTCCCACCTATAGACTTATGTGCGAAAGTTGAATTAATAGTGATTTAAGCCTCCTCAATCCCCAATAACAGCCTAAGAATCATATTTGCCTGATGAGCTGCACAAATCAGTACTCTAGGCGCCATTAAACCATTTCCTATTCGGGCTTCATTTTCCAAATCTCCACATATGTACAGATTTTTCATTCTCTTTTCAGTTCTTATAAGATTTGAGCTTTCATAGCCTGCCATACCTGATGCTGCAACTACTTTAACATTTTTTATCTGTTCTAAAGCAGTATTTACCAGCATCGCTTTTGACTTTGCATTGTCAAAAGCCTCACAAATAACATCATACCCAGTAAACAAGTCCACTACATTACCTTCCTGAACCCTGACAGTTTCAGTTATTACATTTATAAATGGATTAATTTTCTTAATCTGTTGCTGCAGTGCAACTGTCTTGGGCAGCCCTAAATGAGTTATGTAATAGCTTTGCCTATTTAAATTACTTGGCTCAACAATGTCAAAATCCACTAGCAGTAAATTTCCAATACCCGTTCTAGCAAGCATTATTGCAACATTAGATCCTAGTCCTCCAAGACCTGCAATTGCTACCTTAGCTTTTTTTACCACAGAATGTACCTTTGGTGTATGTCTTGCTGCCATCATATTTTCCAATTGGTTTTCTTCTGGCATAATACCCTTTTTTATAATATAGATTTCATCCTGCTCATTTAAATCAAGGTCTTCATTTATCTGATATCCATTAACAATAACCAAATCTCTTTCAAGGCTAAAATCCCTTCTCATATCATTACATAGCTCATATACTGTGATACAGTTTGTTTCTACTGATTTTGCATTAAGTTTAATTTTCATTCAAATCTTCTCCTCACAATCCCATTGAAATACTATTTCTTTTATCCCGCAAATCATACACCTCCTGTATTTCATTTCCCAGCTTAAAGCCACAAGCAACTTTTGTTTACCTTGGATTTATCCTCCTCCTACAAAGCTTACAACTTCTAAAGCATCATCCTCGTGAAGCACAATGTTTATATAATTTGTCTTAGGAACAATATCTCCATTGAGCTCAACAGCAATTTTTGAAATATCATAATTGCTTTGTTGTAAGAAATCCAGCAAAGATACTTCGGACTTTAGATTAACAATTTGCCCATTTAACTTCATAAAACAACACCTCCTTTCAGTATAATGGTGACGCATATTTATATTGAAGCAATAGCCAAATGTACTACTCAAATGACCTTTTTGAGCAGTTTATGCTGCAAAAAAAAGCACGAAAAGTTTTACACCCGCGGTGGTGTACCCCTTTTCGTGCTAATGTACGAAACTTAACAAATTTATTTAGTTATTAAAGACCAGCTTCATTTAACGCTGTAAGCTACTAAATATTTTATTTAACTTCCTCGTTCTTTACCTCATTAATTACTTCTGCAGCTTTGTTAATACCGCCTTTTTTCAATAAATCTAATACATTTAGTCCAGTAATTGCTTCAACACTCTCTGGAAGCTGAGAAATTATATCAGTTACATAACCTGTAACCTTCGCTGCACCTTTTGCTTCTCCGCTGCTACCATTGTCAACAATAACAATTTTTTCAGTTCTAGCAAGAGGGCTAGCTATAGCATTTGCAATCTCTGGAAGCTTTTCAATTACCATTTGAGTAACAGCAGCATCATTGTAAAGCTTGAAGGCTTCTGCTTTTTTAGCCATAGCTGATGCCTCAGCTTCACCCTTTGCCTTGATAATCTCTACCTCAGCCATACCTTCTGCTCTCTTTGCCTTTGCCTTAGCTTCACCTTCCATCTCAATAGCACGGGATCTTGCCTCTGCAGCTGCAACTTCTCTATACTTGCTTGCATCTGCAATCTTGGTAGCTTGATAGTTATCTGCATCTGCCTGCTTTTTAATAGTTGCTTCCAATTCCTTTTCTTTTCTGAGTGCTTCCTGCTCAGCCAACTCTATTTCCTTCTGCTTCTTAGTTATCTCAACCTGCATTGCAGTTTCGGCAACTTCTTTTTTAACGATATTGGCTTGTATTTCATAAGCAAGGTCTGCATCTGCTTTTGCAGTTTGTTGATCCTTGTTGTAGGATTGAAC